>CAXNKI010000012.1:0-10816 GCA_964202645.1 Alphaproteobacteria bacterium
GCGTTCTGACCGCGAAACCTGCTTCGGCTTAATCCGAAAGCCGCGCCAGTGTGATCCGCGCCTTGCCGACCTTGCGCTCGGCTTCAATCGTAAAGCCCTTCAGTTTTGCCTCTTCATCGTGCGCCGTCTCAAGGCTTATCCAGGTGCCCTCGCTGATCCAGCCAAGCCGCGCGAGCCGCTCCAGCGCCACTGCGCCGGCACCGCTGCCATAGGGCGGATCGAGCAGGATCAGATCGAGCGGGGCCTTGGCGATAGGTAAAGTCAGCACCGACCCGGCCCGGACATCGCTCCGTGCCTCGGCCCCAAGATGGGCGATATTGGTCCGCAGCGATCGCACGGCAGCAGCATCCTGCTCGGCAAAAATGCAACGAGCCGCGCCGCGTGACAGCGCCTCCAGCCCCAATGCGCCCGACCCTGCAAACAGGTCGGCAACGCTGAGCTCTTCAAACGCACCCAGCCGGCTGACCAGCATGGAAAACAGCGTTTCGCGCGTGCGGTCCGCCGTTGGCCGGGTGATTTCGCCTTTGGGCGCGACAAGCCTGCGCCCGCGCCATTCCCCTGCAATAACCCTCATTTGCGGCGCGAGCCCCGCTGTGGTCCCCCGGGGGCCGGAGCAGTGCGGCGGCTGAGCGGGCCGTCATCAGGCCGTGATGGCGAGGCCCGGCGCTTGCCTTCCGGGCCCTCGGGCCGAAAGCTGCCACGGGGCGGCGGCGCAGTAGTGGGCTTTTTCGACGCTGGATCGCGCGCCTCGTGCCGGGCAAAGCTGGGCATGGCCTCGATGAAGCGCTCGACTTCCTTGGGCAGCACTTCATTGGCGCTGCCGCGCGGAATATCGCCGAGGCTGAACGGGCCATAAGCCGTACGCAGCAGCCGCGAAACCTCGAGACCAAGGTGTTCCAGCACACGGCGCACTTCCCGGTTCTTGCCTTCGGTCAGCGTCAGCTCGATCCACTGGTTGCGCCCTGTCTTGCGCTCCATGTTGGCGTCGATCTTGCCGTAATGGATGCCCTCGATGGTCACCCCGTCGATCAGTTCTTCAAGCTGGGCCTGCGTGATATTGCCATAAGTTCGCGCGCGGTAAGTGCGCGGGATTCCAGAGGCGGGCAGCTCCATCGCGCGCTTGAGCTCGCCGTCGTTGGTCATCAACAACAGTCCCTCTGTGTTGAAATCGAGCCGCCCCACCGGCATCAGCCGGGGGGTTCCGGGCGGCAGGGCATTGCGCAGCGCGGTGTAGATCGTCGGCCGGCCCGCAGGATCGCGTTCGGCAGTGATCAGCCCCGAAGGCTTGTGAAAGCGGAACAGCCGCGCGGCCTCGGCGGCGGCGACGGGCTTGTCATCGACCGTGACGCCCTTGAGATTGACCAATACGGTCGCGGGCGTGGTCAGCACCACATCGTTCAGCTTGACCCGCCCCTCGGCGATCATGCGCTCCACCTCGCGGCGGCTGGCGACACCGGCGCGGGCAAGGAGTTTGGCGATACGTTCGCCGCTGCGGGATTCTGGTGGGGAAGTTGGGGCCATAGTGCTGGCCTTAGCCTTGTGGAGAACGGGCGTCAAAGAACTGGCCATGCCACCATATGGCGCTAGTCTCGCAAGCCTTGCGCCTAAGGGAAGGGACGGCCGATGAACGAGACCACAGCCGGGGAGTCACGCAGCCTGCTGGCCTCGCTCAAGCCTTATCTCGAGAAGGAATCGCTTGCCGCATTCTTCCTCGGCATGTCCTCAGGCTTTCCCTATGCGATGATCGGCGCCACGCTGACCACGCGGCTGGCCCAAGACGGAATTTCGAAGAAGACCGTCACTGCTTTCACGCTGGCTTTCCTCGTTTATAACCTCAAGTTCCTGTGGGCCTGGATTGTTGACGGGGTGCACCTGCCCATCATCGGCCGGCTTGGCCAGCGGGTCAGCTGGATGCTGGTCACCGGCGTGCTGGTGATCGCCGCCGTCATTAATCTCGCGCTGGTCGATCCAGCCGCCGACATCGCCTGGACGGCAACCTGCGCAATTCTTGTCGGAGCAGCAGGCGCGACTTTCGACATCGTCATCGATGCCTACCGGATCGAGACGTTGAAGCCCTATCAGCTCGGGACCGGCTCAGGGATGAGCCAGTATGGCTGGCGGATTGGTTCGGCGGGCGCAGGCGCGCTGGCGCTGGTGGCCTCGGCGCGATATGGCTGGAGCGCGGCCTATATTGCCTGCGCTGCCTTTGCGCTGCCGGCGATGCTTACCGCGCTAGTGCTGGGCGAGCCGGCGCGCCACCGCGAACCGGTCGGCAAAAAGGGTTTGGGCGAGGTCTGGTCCTCGATCGCCGGGCCGTTTGCCGAGTTTTTCCAGCGCAATGGCGCGGCTCTGGTGCTGCTGTTCATCCTCGTCCACAAGATCGGCGATACCCTGGCCAACCTGACGTTCCGCCTGCTGTTTGACGATCTGGGTTTCAGCAACGACGAAGTGGCGCTGTGGGACGTTGGCGTGGGCTTCTGGGCCTACCTGATTGGCGTGTTCATCGGCGGGGTTGCCTATGCGAAGCTCGGCCTCAAGCGGTCGGTGCTGCTGGCACTGGTCTTGATGGCGGTCTCCAACCTCAGCTTTGCCGCACTTGCGGCGGCCGGCCATTCCAACCTCGGCATGGCGGCAGCGATCGGTTTTGAAAACATCGCCTCGGGTTATGGCGGGGTGGTCGTGGTCGCCTATTTCTCGGCGCTGTGCGACCTGCGCTTCACGGCCTCGCAGTATGCCCTGATTTCGGCCGGCGCCAGCATTGTCGGGCGCTTCGTTACCGGCACTACGGCTGGCGGGCTGATCGAGGGCATGGGCTATGTGAACTTCTATCTGCTGACCACCTTGTTGGCCGTGCCCGGCATCGTGCTGTTCTGGTGGATGAGCCGGACCGGGCTGATTGACTCCGCGATGGGGACAGCCGGCGGCGGCGAAGACGGCAATGCAGAAACGCCGCACTGACCCGATGTCCGCAACATTGCCCCTGTTTGACCTCACCGGCAAAGTCGCGGTCATCACCGGCTCGAGCAAGGGCATCGGGCGGGCGATTGCCGAGCGCATGGCCGAGCACGGTGCCAAAGTGGTCATATCCTCGCGCAAGCAGGATGCCTGTGACGGGGTTGCTGCGGCAATCCGCGCGGCGGGCGGCGAGGCCTTGGCCCGCGCCTGCAACATCACCCGGCGCGAGGAGGTCGAGGCGCTGGTCGCGGCCGTTATCGCTGACTGGGGGCAGATTGACATTCTGGTGTGCAACGCCGCCGCCAATCCCGCCTACGGCCCGCTCGCCGCTATCGATGACGGCGCGATGGACAAGATTTTCGCGGCAAACGTCAAAAGCATCGTCTGGTTCGCGGGTCTGGTTGCCCCGCAAATGGCGGCGCGCGGCGAAGGCGCGATCCTGATCATCTCTTCGGTGGGCGGCTTCATCGGCTCGGACGTTATGGGCTTCTACAACATGTCGAAGGCGGCGGAACAATCGCTGGCGCGCAGCCTGGCGATCGAGTGGGGCCGGCAGGGCGTGCGGGTGAATTGCATCGCGCCGGGTCTCGTGCGCACGGATTTCGCCCGCACTTTATGGGAAAATCCAGCGAACCTCGCCCGGATAACCAGCTCGAGTGCGCTTGGGCGCATTGCCGAGCCGGATGAGATCGCCGGAGCGGCGATCTATCTCGCTTCGCGCGCGGGGAGTTTCGTCACCGGGCAGACGATCGTGGTCGACGGCGGCAAGCTGATCGGAGCGAGCGACGCAGCCGACTGATTGCTACCAGCTTGACGAACGCGCTCGGTCCGGCGCACAGTCCACAGCAGAAAACGAGGGAGCAAGGCATGAACGGGCTGGCAGTGGGAGACTATGTCGCGCTCGCCGAAGGTATCTATCTCGAGGGTCTCGCGGTCGATCACCAGCGTGAAGTCGTCTGGTACAGCGACGTCATCACCGGCGGGGTCCACGGTGTAAGGTTCGACGGCAGCAAAGTCGGAACACTCAACGAGGGGCGCATGTGGACCGGCGGGGTGATGATGAACCACGATGGTGCGGTACTCTCCACCGGCGAGCAGGGCATCATGTGGAATCATCCGGATAAGGGGACCAGCGGATGGTTGCTCGAATGCAGTAGCTTCACCGGCCTCAATGGCATCAACGAGATGTGGCCCGACGGCACCGGCGGCATTTATTTCGGCACCAATGATATCGAATATATCATCGCCGCCAAGGATACCCGGCCCGCCGCGCTCTATCGTTTGACCGCGAACCGCGAGGTCATTCCGCTCGACACGGAGGTCTATTTTCCCAACGGCATCGCTTACGATCCCTCGCGCAGTGCATTCTATTGCAGCGATACGTTCCGCAAGGCCTGGGCCTTCGATGTCGCGCAAGATCTGTCCCTGACCAATCAGCGCCTGCTGCTCGACCGCGAAGATTGTGACGGGCTGGCGCTGGATACGAACGGCAATATCTGGATTACCGGATTTCGTTCGCCGGGCGTACTGCACCGCGTTGCGCCGGATGGCACCGTGCTGGCTGACATTGCGACACCCTCCGGCGCCACCACCCAGATCCGCTTCGGCGGCAAGGACGGGCGCGACTATTTCATCGTCGTCTGCCCCGAAGGTGCCGGCGATTGCCTCAAGGAAGGCAGACCGCTGGCGGATTCGGCCTATCTCTATCGCGGACGCAGTGAAACGCCTGGCATGCTGATCCCGCCCGCGCGCTTCACGCTGGATTGATCGCGCGACAAATCGCCGGGGCGCGACGTTTCCCGGTTGATTTGCAGGCCAATAGCTTCGATCTAGGCTGCAAGGGGAAAACCACCGAATCCCACGGGAGTAATGCGACATGAAAATGGAAGACATGGTCCTCGTCAGTGTCGACGACCACATCACCGAACCGGCCACCGTGTTTGACAACCAGCTTTCAGGCGAAGCGCTGGCAACCGCGCCAAAGCTGATGACCGGGCCCAATGGCAAGAATTACTGGGAATACCAGGGCATGCAGCTGGCCTCGGTCGCGCTTAATGCCGTGGTCGGCCGTCCGCGCGAGGAATATGGCATGGAGCCGACCTCGCTCGATCAGCTGCGCCCCGGCTGTTACGATGTCCACAAGCGCATTGATGACATGGACGTCAACGGCATTGCCGCTTCGATGAATTTCTCCAGCCTCGGCGGGATGGATGGCGGCCCGTTCTTCCGTGCGGAGGACAAAAAGCTCTCGCTGATCCACATGCAGGCCTACAACGACTGGCACATTGATGAATGGTGCGGCGCCTATCCGTCGCGCTTCATCCCGATGGGCATGATTCCGCTCTGGGATCCGCAGCTGATGGCTGCCGAAATCAAGCGGCTGGCCGCCAAGGGCTGCCACTCAGTGGTGTTCAACGACAATCCGCCGGCGCGGGGACTGCCCTCGATCCACGATGAGCACTGGGAACCGCTTTGGAAAGCGGCGACCGACTGCGAGACGACGATCAACCTGCACATCGGTTGCGGCCACGTTTCCCCGCACGCCTCGATGAAATCCCCGATCGAGGCCTGGATCACGACCATGCCGATGGCGGTTGGCTTCGGCACTTCCGACTGGCTCCACCTTGACGCATTCAACCGCTATCCGACGCTGCGCATCGGCCTTTCGGAAAGCGGCATCGGCTGGATCCCCTATCTGCTCGAACGCGCCGACTACACCAACCAGCAGCACAAGGCCTGGACCCATTCGGAGACCTATCTCGGCAAGAAAAAGCCCAGCGACGTCTTCCGCCAGCATTTCACTTCGTGCTTCATCGATGACGCCTATGGCCTCAGGAATGTCGATCTGATCGGCGAGGACAACATCTGCTTCGAAGTCGATTATCCTCATTCGGATACACCGTGGCCCGAATCGCCCGAAGTGCTGTGGCCCTCGATCAAGCACCTCAGCGACACGGTGATCGACAAGATTACCCACGGCAATGCCCTGCGCGACTACAAGTTCCCGATGTTTGAGCGCCAGCCGCGCGAAGAACTGACGGTGGGCGCGTTGCGGGCCAAAGCCAAGGCCAAGGGCGTCGATGTTTCGTCGCATTCCGGCGGCGGCGGCGCCGCGCCGCTGGCACCGGGCGAAAAGCGCCGGGCGGTGGTTTCAGGCGACATCGCGCAGATGTTCATGAAACACGAAGAAACCGCAGACGCGTAGGAAAAGAGGAGGGACAGTCTCTTGGGACTGTCCCTCACTTGATATGCCGGGGAGCCTGTAAGCCGGGTTCTGTAACGCCGCCCGTATCCTAACGGACGCGGCGGCGATGGCAGCCATTCCTCTCGGCCTTGTGTTGCCACAAGGCTCCAGCGACCAACCCGGGCGATCGGTGCGAAACACACCAGCCCCTGCTTGCGCAGGAACGCGCCGCCCCTATTCGGTCTTGCTCCGGGTGGGGTTTGCCATGCCGCTGACGTTGCCGCCAGCGCGGTGCGCTCTTACCGCACCCTTTCACCCTTGCCGCCCCGCAAGCGGGGGTTGGCGGTTTGCTCTCTGTGGCACTTTCCCTTGCCGGAATTGCTTCCGGCCGGCGGGCGTTACCCGCCACCCTTGTTTCGTGGAGCCCGGACTTTCCTCGGCAGGATCACTCCTGACGCGGCTGCCCGGCTCCCCGGCACACCTGTTATCTAGTCTTTCCCTGATCGCGGTCCAGCAATAAAGCGAACAGGATCGCCGATGTCTCGCCGTCGATCACTCCGTCGATCGTCTCGGGCCGCCAGCGCCGCTGGAACGCGCGCACTGCGGCAAGTCCCTCGGTGATGTCATAGCCAAACCGTTCGAGCGCCAGATAGAAGGCGCCATCGTTGGCAAAAGGCGAGGCAATCCGCAGCTCGGGCCTGGGCAACGCGAGCCGGTATCGCGCTAGCAATTCCCATGCGAACAGCTCGCCCGGATCTTCCTTGCGCGCCGGGGCAATATCCGAATGGCCGACGACATTGGCGCGCGGGATATCATGGCGCTGGACGATGTCGTGCAGCAGCGGGATCAGCGCTTCCATCTGGGCTTCGGGGAAAGGCCGGTAGCCCCACTCGTGCCCGGGATTGACCAGTTCGATGCCCACGCTGGCCGAATTTATGTCAGTCACCCCGCGCCAATAGCTCTTGCCGGCATGCCAGGCGCGCTTGGCTTCGGGGACCATTTGGGTGACCGTGCCGTCTTCATCGATCATGTAATGCGCGGAAACCTTGGCCTCGGCATCGCACATCCGCGCCAGTGCGCCTGCCGCATCTGGCATGCCGGTATAGTGAAGCACCACCATCGAGATCGGCAGACCGCGCTCGTCCCAATTGGGCGAAGGTTGCTCGCGGTGGACCAGTTCACTCACCCGCTCAGCCGCCCGGCAAGACCGCGCCCAGCACCAGCGCATCATCGCTGAGCGCGAATTGCAGCCCACCGCCGAGGCTTTCGGCCAGCTGGTGGAGCATCGCAGCAGGCGCGGTGCGGCTGGAAAGCTCGCGCGGATCGAGCCTGCCTTCGAGCGCGAGGCCAATGGTCTCGTCGAACACTACGCGCGTGCCCGAAGCGCGCACAACGATCTCGCTGGTGCCGTCTCGCAGTTCGGCACCCAGTTCCAGCGTGCCGCCGCGGATCAGCGCCTCGATGCCGATCAGCGCGAGATTCAGCAGAGTCTTGACCGCCGGCTTGGGCAGCGCATCGGTGCCTAGTGACCATGTGACTTCGATGCGCCCGTTATTGCCCGCCAGCGCATCGACTACGCTGCATGCTTCCTCAACCGGGACCATGTCTCCGTATCCACCCGCAGCACCGAAAGCGAGGCGGAAGAATTTGAGCTTGTCGGCGCTGATCTTTGCACTCTGTTCGAGCAGCTCGAAGCAGCGCTTGCGCATTTCCGGGTCTTTTTCCTCGGCGATCAGCTCAATGCCGTTCGACATCGCGCCCACCGGGCTCAGCAGGTCATGGCACAGCCGCGAACAAAGCAGGCTGGCAAGGTCGAGTGAGCTGTTGGTCATGGGCAATCCGTTCTCTGTTCCCAGCCCCCTTAATGCCAGACAGGTTCAGGTGGAAGCGCCTCCTCGTCATGGTGTCGCATTTGGTCGTTGCCGGATGGCGGTGCGGGCGACATGATCGCCTGAACAAGGAAGGCAACAGGAGACGGCGATGTTCAAGGTCATCTGGCTGCTCCGGCGCAAGCCGGGCATCACAATGGATCAGTTCCGCAACCACTACGAAAACAGCCATGCGCGCCTGGCCCAGAAGTATTTCGGCGATTTGATGCTGTCCTACAAGCGCAACTACAAGACCGAGACCTGGGGCGGAGGCGTGCCGACAGCCAAAAGCAGCGACGATGCAAAAGGCGGCGGTTTCGGACCGATCGACTGGGAATATGATTGCATCGTCGAATGGGTGATGCCCGATGAGGCCGCGTTCGAGCAGATCAACCGGATTTTTGCCGACCCAGCGATCGGCAAGCTCTTCAACGACGACGAGGAACATTTTCTCGATCGCGGCTCGGTCATGCTGTTCAAGTGCGACATGGCCGACAGCGGCACGGGCGACGGCCACGCCCGGCCAGAACATCTGCGCTGACTGGTCCCTAGATTTCGCGACAGACCAGGGGTGCAAACCCCAGCGGCCCATCGCGATAAAACCGCACCTCTCCGCCAGCGATGATTGCCCAGGCGCGGCCATCTCCGCTGGCATGGTGGCAATCGGTGGCGGAGGGCACTGGATGGCCAGCAGGGTGCGAGTGATAATAGCCAAGGAGTTGCGGTCCGCCGCTGCGCTCGGCACGGTGGGCGGTGATGAGGGCGGCGGGGTCGATCTCGAAATGCCGTGCAGGATCGGCGGCCAGATTGGCGGCGGGCCGCGCCTCGAGCACGCGGCCGGCCTCGCCGAGCAACAGTCCGCAGCATTCCAGCGGCGCAGTCCTCGCCGCTTCTTCGAGCAGTGTTGCAATCGTGCCACTTGTCACTTCGATGGTCATGCCCATCTCATAGCCCATGATCCGGGGGGAAAGCATCATTGAAGGCGTGATTGCGCAAGGCGGCGAGCGGCTGGACAAAGCGCTTGCCCTGGCCAGCGGCCTGTCGCGCGAGCGGATCAAGGCGCTGCTTGCCGAAGGGCGGATCGCGCTTGCCGGAAAAGCGGCGCATCAGGCCACGCTGAAACCCGCTGCGGGTATGCACTTCCGCATTTCCGTGCCCGAAGTTATCGCCGCCGAGGCCGCGCCGCAGGATATCGCGCTCAGCATAGCTTACGAGGACGATGACCTGATCGTCGTCGACAAGCCTGCTGGACTTGTAGTCCATCCGGCTGCCGGAAATCTCGACGGCACGCTGGTCAACGCGTTGCTCCACCATTGCCGGGGGCAATTGTCGGGCATCGGCGGGGTCGCCCGGCCGGGCATCGTCCACCGCATCGACAAGGACACATCCGGGTTGCTGGTGGTGGCCAAGAATGACGCGGCGCATGAAGGGCTGGCGCGGCAGTTCGCCGATCACTCCATCGAGCGCGCCTATCTGGCGATTGCTGCCGGTCGGCCAACGCCCCTCGCGGGCACGGTGCGCGGGAACATTGCGCGCTCCAATGCCGACCGCAAAAAGATGGCGCTGGTTTCCGAGGGACGGGGCAAACATGCCGTCACCCATTTCCGCACCCTGGAGCTGTTCGAAGGCGCATCGCTCGTCGAATGCCGGCTGGAAACCGGGCGCACGCATCAGGTTCGCGTTCATCTTGCATCCATTGGCCATGCGCTATTGGGCGATCCGGTCTATGGAAAAACGCCAGCCAGATTGCGGCCCATGCTCGCCGCGCTCTCGTTCCGCCGTCAGGCGCTCCACGCCGCGCGGCTCGGCTTCATTCACCCTGTGTCGGGCGCCCTCATTGCCCTCTCCAGCGATCTGCCTGCCGACATGGAGCGTCTGATCGTCGATTTGCGGAACAACAGCTGAAGTTTTGTGTTATAATCATCCCTGCGTGGCGGCCACCGGGGGATGCCTATAAAGGGTCCCTTAACGGCCTGCTGACAATGAAAGGACGGTCGAGTCGAAATGCCACGAGTGAAGTCAAACTTGCCCGCGAAACGCGATCGGAGCACCGCCATGCTCGCGCCGACCCTCGGCGGCGAGGCGGGGCTCAATGCCTATCTCGCGCAAATCAAGAAATTCCCGATTCTGGCGCCCGAGCAGGAATACATGCTCGCCAAGCGTTATGCCGAGCATCAGGATCCTGATGCCGCGCGCCAGCTGGTCACCAGCCACCTGCGCCTCGTCGCCAAGATTGCGATGGGCTACCGCGGCTATGGCCTGCCGGTGAGCGAGCTGATTTCCGAGGGCAACATTGGCCTGATGCAAGGCGTCAAGAAATTCGAGCCCGATCGCGGCTTCCGCCTCGCGACCTATGCGATGTGGTGGATCAAGGCCTCGATCCAGGAATTCATCCTGCGCTCCTGGAGCCTCGTCAAGATGGGCACCACAGCGGCGCAGAAGAAGCTGTTCTTCAACTTGCGCCGGATGAAGAAGAACCTCGATGCCTATGAGGATTCCGATCTCCATCCCGATGATGTGACGACCATTGCCACAAAGCTCGGCGTGTCCGAGCATGAAGTGGTCAACATGAACCGACGGATGATGCTGGGCGGCGATGCCAGCCTCAATGTCAGCTTGCGCGAAGACGGCGAAGGGCAGTGGCAGGATATTCTGGCTGACGATAATCCCTTGCAGGACGAAACCGTTGCCGAGGCCGAGGAAGCAGGACTGCGTCATGCGCTGCTCGCCGAGGCGATGGCCGGGCTCAATGACCGCGAGCGCCATATTCTGGTCGAACGCCGCCTGATCGACGAGCCCAAAACGCTCG
>CAXNKI010000013.1:0-10798 GCA_964202645.1 Alphaproteobacteria bacterium
GGTCATATCGTTCGATCAGCCCGGCATAGCCGGTGCGGGGATAGGGTGCCTTGGCATCGAACGCAGTCAGGTCGCTGCCGGCGCAGAACGCCCGCGTGCCTGCGCCAGTGACGATGCAGACCTGGGCAGCGTCGTCGGCGGCAAAGCGGTCGAACGCGGCCTCCAGCGCCATGTGCATTGCCGGTGTGATCGCGATGAGCTTTTCCGGGCGGTTAAGCGTGATGGTGAAAATGCCGCCGGAGGCTGCGGTGAGAATGTGGTCGCTGTGCATGTCAGGACTATCGGACAAAGATGCCCTCTCGACAATGGCCAGCGCATGCACGACAACTGGCAGAAGGCATGACCCGCCAACAAGGCGCGGCATCCATCCGGGAGAGCATTTCTTGAGCTATATTGAAGAGTGGCGCCGGTCGATCCGCCCGCTGATCGCGGCTAGCCTGGCGACCGGCACCAGCCTGTCATTGTTCGCTTATACCAACAGCGTCTTCGCGCCGCATCTGATCAAGGAGTTCGGCTGGTCGCGCGCGCAATTCTCGCTGATCGCGGTGACCATGCTGTTGACCTTGCCGATTCTGCCGCTGGTCGGCCGGTTGACTGACCGGCTGGGCGTGCGGCGGGTGGCGCTGATCGGGGTGCTGTTGATGCCGCTGGGCTTCATCGGCTACAGCCAGATGCGAGGCGATTTCACCAGCTATCTGGTGATCTTCACCGCCATTCTGATGATTGGCAGCATGACCGGGCCGCTGGTCTTTTCCCGGCTCATTGCAGCAAATTTCGACAAGGCGCAGGGCCTTGCACTGACCGTGATCAACTGCACCCCGGCGGTGATCGCCATACCACTGGCGCCAGCGCTCAACCTGTCGATCGAGGCTTTCGGCTGGCGTGCGACCTATCTGGTGCTGGGCGCATTCGTGCTGGTCAGCGGTCTGATTGCCGTGCTGCTGGTCAAGGACGAACCGCCGGTTGCCGGCGCACCCCCGCCCGAAATGCCCCGGCCAGCGCGCGAGGACTATGGCATTATTTTCAAAAGCAAATTGTTCTGGGTGATCGTCGCTGGCTTCTTCTTCTGCCTGCTGCAAACCCAGCTGCACTCCTCGCAAATGAACCTGATGCTGATCGACAACAATCTGACCATGCAGATGGCCGCCAATGTCGTCTCGGTCTATGCGCTGGGCACGCTTGTGGGCCGCATTGTCTGCGGGATCACACTCGATCTGTTCAGCACCCGCGCGGTCACAGTGATTTCGATGGGATTGCCCGCGTTTGGCTTCCTGCTGCTGGCGTCCGACATGAATTCGCTGCCGGTTATCTCCTTCGCCATGTTCCTCGTCGGCCTCTCGGTCGGTGCGGAAAGCGACCTGATCTGCTATTTGGTTTCGCGCTATTTCAAGCTGCGGATCTATGGGACCACCTTGGGTCTGGTGCATACCACGACGTTCCTGTCATCGGCGGTCGGCGGGCTGGCGATCGGCCTGACGCTGATGGTGTCGGACAGCTATACGCCATTTTTGTATATTGCCGCAGGGTCGATCCTGGTGGGCAGCCTGCTGTTCCTGCTGCTGCCCAAGGGGCGCGAGGCGGTCAAGATCGGCTGAGTGAAGAAGGATGCAAGCGATGGCTTACAAGATATTGCTGTTCATGAAGCGCAAGCCCGGGATGAGCGTCGCGGCATTTCGCGACTACTACGAGAACCACCACGTGCCGCTCGCCATGGCCAATTCGGGCGGGCAGGGCGGCGGTATCGTGCGTTATGTGCGCCGCTATCTCGATCCGCTGCCCCATGCCGAAAGCGGCACGAATGAGGAATTGCCTTACGATGTCGTCAGCGAACTGTGGTTCGATGACGAGGCAGTGTTCAAGGGAACGGTGGAATACCTCTCGACCACAGTGATGAACGATGCGGTGGTGAACGACGAGATGAACCTCTTTCACCGCCCGACCATGCGCATGGCCACAGTTGTCGAATGCGAGACGCCGATGGGCGCCTGAAAGGGCCGGAAGGGCTTGAATCCGGGTTTTTACGTGTTAGCATCCGCCCGGAATTGAACCGGGGGGGCACCATGGCCGGAAAGTTTGCCACACAAGGCGGGCGGGTGGAGCGCGAACGGCGGTTCTATGCGCGGATGGCCTGGTTCATCGTGATTGCGGTGGTGCTTGGCTTCGGGCCAAGCTTTTACCTCAAGCCGCTGGGGCTGAGCTTTCCCAGGCCCAATCCCGAGTTGGTGCCCAGCCTGATGGTGCATGGGCTGGTGTTCACCGCCTGGGTTGCACTGTTTTTCGCGCAAGTCTCGCTCGTCGGCGCCTCACGGCGCGATCTTCATCGCAATCTGGGCGTGGTTGGAATGGTGCTGGGGCTGGTGATGATCCCGGTGATGTATCTGACCGCGACCGATATGGTCGCCCGCGGCAGCACGCCGCCATTCACCGATCCTCTGACCTGGTCGGCAGTGCCGATGGTGGCCATTCCGGTGTTCGTCGTCATGCTCTGGCTGGGCTGGCGCGAGAGTCGGCGCGATCTGGCGGCGCACAAGCGGTTGATGCTGGGGATCATGCTGATGCTGCTCGAGCCGGCGCTGCATCGCCTGCCGCTGTTCCCGCCGACGATGCTGCTCAATGCCGTCCATATGGTGCTGTGCTGGCTGGTCTTTGTTCCGTTGATAGTCTGGGACATGCGCACGCTGGGACGGCTGCATTGGGCGACAAAGACAGGCGCAGGGCTGTTTGCGCTGGTCATTGCCGCGCAGATATTCTTCCTCGCGGTGCCGGGGCTGTGGTCCAGCTTCGTAGTGCTGCTGCCGGGTTTCTAACTGACCGAGCAGCCCTTGCATTCCGTATCCCGGGCAATGCGGATCGTGCGCAAGGCCGGGGTGAGCCCGTCGAACAGCTGCAGCTGGCCCCACTGCGGATCGCCCAACGCGGCATGGCCGGACAGCAATACCCGGATCGCGGAGATCGCCGCGAAGCTGCCGACCACGCCAGCCATCGCCCCCAGCACGCCATCAGCGGCGCAAGTGTCGCAGTCCTCGGCATCAAAGGCATCGCCGACGAAGCAGCGGTAGCAGGCGTGATCGGCCAGGTGTCCGGCAAAATTGCCGATCTGCCCTTGAAAGCGGCCGAGCGCGGCGCTGGTGAGGGGAATGCCTGAAGCTACACAGGCATCGGAAACCGCCAGCCGCGTGGCAAAGTTGTCGCAGCCATCGAGCACCATATCTGCTCCGGCAATCAGCGAAGCGGCATTGGCGCGGTCGACCCGTTCGCACACAGCGCGCACGTCCAGCGCCGGATCGAAGCTGCGCACCCATGCGGCTGCCGCCTCCGCCTTGGGTTTGCCGATGTCGCCGGTGGCAAAAATCGTCTGGCGTTGCAGGTTCGACACTTCGACCACGTCGCTGTCGACCAGCGAAATCCGGCCGATCCCGGCACCCGCAAGATATTGCAGCGCAGGAGAACCGATCCCGCCGCAGCCGATCAGCGCGACATGCGCCCTGGTCAGCGCGACCTGGCCCGCACCGCCGACTTCGGGCAGCACGATGTGGCGGGCAAAGCGCGAAAGGCGGTCAGGGGACAGGGCCATAGCCGGTGCCTACTGCGCCAGTGCAATATTGGCCAGCGCCTCATAGGCCAGCACCGCGCCTGCGACTGCCGCATTCAGGCTGTCAGCAGCGCCCAGCATCGGAATGGTCACGCGCAAGTCGCAAGCGTCTTCGTATTCCTGCGGCAAACCTCTTGATTCATTGCCGATCAGCAGGAAGCAAGGCGCCGCATAGGCCGCTCCGCGATAAGGCCGGGAATCGCGCAAACTGGCCGCGACCAGCTGGCCATCGCCTGAGCGCAGCCAGGCGATGAATTCACTCCAGTCCGCCTGTGCGATAGTTTGCGTGAAAACCGCCCCCATGCTGGCGCGCACTGCTTCCACCGAAAAGGGATCGGCGCACTGGTCGATCAGGATCAGCCCGCCAGCGCCGACCGCATCGCCGGTGCGCAGCATGGTGCCAAGGTTGCCCGGATCGCGCAGGTCCTGCGCGACCAGCCAGATCGGCGCGGTTGCCCGGTCGATCTCTGCCAGCGCGGTATTCCATTCGGCAAACACGCCGCACACGGCTCCAGGATTGTCCTTGCCGGTGATCTTGGCGAGCAGCGCCTCGTCCATCTCGATCACTTCGCCGCCATTGCCCAGCACGTCCGCCTCGAGCGCGGCGATCAGCGGGTGCGGATCGCGGGTTATGGACATGGCGAGAATTTCGGGCAGGCGGCCAGCCTCGCGTGCATCGGTCAGCAGGCGCAGGCCTTCAGCGAGGAACTTGCCTTCGCGCTTCCTGCGTTTCTTGTCACGCAACGAGCGGATGAACTTGACCGTCGGATTGGAGAAACCGGTAATGGTGCGGCGCACTGGGCCTAGTCCTCGCCGAAGCGGTCCAAGACCAGCCCGACCAGTTTGGCGAGCGCCGCATCCGCACCTTCGCCCTTGACGCTGATTTCAATCGAATCGCCCTTGGCCGCGCCCAGCATCATCAGGCCCAGGATCGAACTGCCGCCCGCCTCGGAGCCATACTTGCTGACAACCACTTGCAGGCCATCGGGCATCATCGCCACCATGTTGACGAATTTGGCGCTGGCGCGCGCATGCAGTCCGCGCTCGTTTGCAATCTCGACCGTCTGGGTCTGCTCGCTCACGCAGTCTGCCCCAGGTATTCCGAAGCGATGGTGATGTAATTGCGCCCGGCATCGCGCGCTGCAATCGCGGCCTCGCCCACGGTCATGCAGCCGCGCGCCTTGGCGAGGCGGATCAGCATCGGCAGATTGATCCCGGCAATCACTTCGACCTTGCCCGCCTTCATCAGCGAGATCGCGAGATTGGAAGGTGTGCCGCCGAACAGGTCAGTCAGCACGATCACGCCCTGGCCCGCATCGACTGCCTTGATCGCATCGGCGATCTCGCGGCGCCGCCGCTCCATGTCGTCGTTGGGGCCAATACAGACCGTCGCAATGCCGTCCTGTCGGCCGACGACATGCTGCATGGCGTGCACGAACTCCTCGGCGAGATTGCCGTGGGTAACCAGAATTAGTCCGATCATGGGGCTGGCGCGCTCCGAATTCCCTGCAAAGGCACCCGGATTGGCTTGCTTCGCACTAACGCTGCTGGCCTGCTTCGAGCAGGTCGGCCGCGCGTGCGCCCAGGTTGCGGTGCAGCAATGTGGGCGAATAACCCGCGTTGCGCAAGGCCGAGGCGATCTCTTCGGCGAAGAAAACCGAACGATGCCGACCGCCGGTGCAGCCAAAGGCAATGTTTACATAGGCCTTGCCCTGCGCCTCATAGCGCGGCAGCAACAGAAGCAGCAGGTCGCGGATGCGCGCGAAGGCCTCTGCGTAAGCCGGATCGCGCTTGATATGGTCGGCGACGGGCTGATCCTGCCCGGTCTGCATCTTGAGCTCGGCCACCCAGTGCGGATTGTCGAGAAAGCGCATGTCGAAAACCAGATCCGCGAGCGGCGGCATCCCGCGCGAAAAGCCGAAGCTGGTGATCGTCACCGTCGTTTTCGTGCCAGCGACTTCGCCAAAGCGCTCGCGCATCACCTGGCCCAGTTCGTTCGACGAATAGGCGCTGGTGTCGATCACCATGTCGGCCCAGCGGCGCAGCGGCTCGAGCATTTCGCGCTCGGCGCGGATGCCGGCGCCGACCGGCATGTCCTGCGCCATTGGGTGGCGGCGGCGGGTCTCGTTATAGCGCCGTTCCAGCTCGGCGCTGGTGCAATCGAGGAACAGCGTGGTCAGCTCCAGATCTCCCCGCGCGGAGAGCCGCTTGACGAGGTCAATTGTGGCTTGCGGATTGAAGCCCCGCGTGCGCGAATCGAAGCCGATGGCGAGCGGCGCACGCACGCCGCTTTCCGGCCCGTCCGGACTGTCGATCAGCCGCGGCAGCAGGCGCACGGGGAAGTTGTCGATCGTCTCCCAGCCGATATCTTCGAGCAGCTTGAGCGCGGTGGTCTTGCCTGCGCCAAGCAGGCCGGTGACCAGCAAGATCTGCTGGCGCGTGCCGCCAAGGGTATCGTCTTGCGTTTCGCTCGCCATGGTGCCGCGATGTTTGCGCGATCGCGCAGGTAAAGGGAAGTGTGCAATGCGGCTTGTCAAAGCGCCGGCTTTGGGTTGAAATGGCACATTCGAAAAAGTTCGACCGGAGGAGAGAAGCCATGGCGAAAATTGCGATCAGCGCACTGGACGAGAATCTATCCTTCGGCTCGCGCGTTTCCGGCGTCACTTTCGATGTGCTGAAGGACGAAGCGACCTGTGCCGAGCTCAACAGGCTGTTCCTCGATCGCGGAGTGATCGTCTTTGAGGGTGTCGAGCCCAGCGCCGAGATGCAGGTGGCGATCTCCACCGTGTTCGGGCCGCTGAAAGACCACCCGGTCGCCTCGGTCGAGCGCGCCGATTCCGACAAGCTGCTGGGTGTGATCGAGATCAAGGCCGGCCCGCATGCCTGCATCGTCGAGATCGACGGCAAGCAGCTGGTCACCTGGCAGCCCTGGCATTTCGACCATGCCTATACCAACGAGCTCAACCGCGCCGGCCTGCTGCGTTCGCTCAAGATCGCCAAGGACGGCGGGCGCACCGGCTTTGCCGACGGCATCCAGATCTATCGCGACATGGACCCTGCGATTCGCAAGAAGGCCGAAGGACTGAGCGTGCTCTACAACCTCGACTTGCGCTATGGCGAGCAGCGATTCGGACTGCCGAACAACTTCCGCGTGATCCGCAACCACGACAGCCCGCTGCACGAGATCACCAAGAACGATCCCTGCTCGATCCACCCGATCCTGTGGACCCGCGACAGCGGCGAGCCGGTGTTCCACATGACCCCCTATGGCGCGCGGGGAATTGCCGGCAGCCGGCGCGAGGAAGACTTCGCGCTGCTCGGCGAAATCTGGGACGAGGCGATGCGTGTGATCCAGCCTTATCACCACGAGTGGCATGAAACCGATATGGTCCTGTGGGACAACTGGCGCGTCCTGCACGAGGCATGTGGGTCAAACCCGGCGGAGGAGCGGGTTGTCCACCGCACGACGATCAAGGGCGACTATGGGCTGGGCAGCTTTGAGGTGAAGGCGGCCTGACGGGGCAACTTGCTGGTAAAGTGCCAGCCTGATCCAGACAGGCAGGGGCAGGGGAGCGCGCGCGATGCAACTTACGTCTGGCCAGTCGGCTCTGCTGGTCTTGGCGATCTACCTGGTGTTTGCCCTGCTCGAACTGGCGCGCACCCGCCTGTTCGCCAAGCCCGAACAGACCCGTAATGATGCGATCCTTGAGGTGGCCAGCATCGTGCTGTTGTTCGGTCTGACACAGCCGCTGATCCTGATGGTTGTGGGGTGGCTGGGCGACCGTCTGGTCCCGCAATACCGCGACGCGCTGCTCGAAGCGCCGTTCTGGCAGGCGCTCGTGCTGTTTCTCGTGCTTGAGGACATGACCCAATACTGGTGGCACCGGGCCTCCCACAGTTTTTCCTGGCTCTACAATCTCCACCGCGCACATCACAATGGCCGCTACATGAGCGTGCGAGTGACGTACCGGAACAACATCCTCTACTACGCGACCTTGCCCAGCGTGTGGATGGCCGGGGTGCTGGTCTACCTTGGCCTCGGGTGGTTCTATGCCGGTTATCTGGTGGTCAAGATGGCGGTTATCATTGGTGCACACAGCGATGTCGCCTGGGACCGGCCGCTATACCGGGTGAAGGCGCTGCATCCGCTGATGTGGCTGATCGAGCGCACGATCAGCACTCCTGCCACGCACCACGCCCACCACGGTCGTCACAAGAGCGACCCCGCAGTCAACTACAAAGGCAACTTCGGCAACTTGCTGTTCTTCTGGGACGTATTGTTCGGCACGGCAAAGATCACGCGGCAGTTCCCGCAAAGCTATGGCGTGGAGAACATGCCACCCGCGACCCTGGGGCAGCAATTGCTGTGGCCGCTGTTCGCGGAAAACCGGGATATGGATGCGGTGATCCCGGGGGCAGGCTGGCGCGCGCCCCCGGGCGACCCGAAGATTACCGGGCTGCGACCTGATCCATGACAACGATGCCCTGGATGCGTCTCACCGACTTGAGCGAGAAAGCCACTGGGCTGCCGTTGAAGCTTCCGGCGATCGAGCGTTTGCCAACATTGAGCTCAAAAGGTGCTTTGTCGGCGCCAACATGGCCGCGCAGCACTTTCATGTCGCCGACTTGCTCCGAAGTGTAAGTATATGTCTGGCCGTTGTGCCGGAAAGTTGTGGGTTCGGAAGGTTCAGCACTGGCGATGGCCGGGACGAGCGTCAGCGCTACTGCAGTAATAGTTGTATAAATCTTAAACATGGCAATATTTCCTGTTTTTTATTGGGTAACATTGCCGTCCAGAAACCCCCTTGTGTTGTGCAGTGCAGCATTCGGACAAAATTACCGCATTGGCAATTGCAATTGGCAACGAAGCGATTGCAAATTAATCACCAGTGATGCCATTTTGGCTAAAATATACTGGAAAAATGCTGATTATCTGCTCCAATAGTGACAGCCTGACGAATTAATACGTAATATTACGACTTTTTCTTCATCTACGGCGACAGGCCGTTTCGGAAAAGCCCACGGCAACCGCCAAACTCCTCGCTTTCCGGAATGAACGAGCCAAAAATCCTCCGCCCGCCACCTGCTGTCAACAGTCGCTCTGCCACGCCCGAACGCTGGACCAAGCAGCGCATGGCCGATTTCCTCCGCGAACTCGGCGCCAGCCACAGCGTTGCGGGCGCAGCAAAGGCAGTCGGCATGTCGCGCCAGTCGGCCTATCGGCTGCGAGCGCGCCCGAAAGGCCAGCCATTCGACATCGCCTGGGAGGCTGCGTTCCAGCATGGCTATGATGCGCTGCATCAGGCGGCGCTCGAGCGGGCGCTGCACGGGATCGAACTGCCAGTCTATCATCGCGGCGAGGTCGTTGGCACGCGGCGCCATTTTGACGAGCGGCTGACCTGCTTTCTGCTCGGCGCACGCAACCGCAAGGGCGCACAGCAATTGGGGCGTTTTGCTGCGGCGAGCGAATTCTGGTCAGAGCGCTGGGATGCCATGCTCGTGCGCGTCGAAGAAGGCGCGGTGGTCTGGGAGGAGGAGGCAGACATTGCCGCCGAGGGCGATCCCGAGACCGAAGCGATGAACGGTCGATCCGTCAGCGCACCCGGGCCGCCGCACTTGAGCGCCGCCACGCGCCCGACCCGCTTCCGCGCGGGCGCGAATGACAGAATTTTTTGTTCGGAAAGTACGATTCTGTCACCCAGCGCATCTAAAGGGATGATATCAAGTGAAAATTAAGGGCGGACACCAGGGTGACACGCTGTCACCTATGTCACTCACCCGCGTCGCACCCAAAAAAATTTCGTTCCCCCCTTGTTCCATAAGAACAAACGCGATACGAATGCCGCATTGACCTTCCGGGTCGGATCACTAGGCAAGGGGAATAGCAATGGCTGCGCAGCTCAAATTGATTCAGGAAGGCAAGGAAAGCATGGACCGTCAGAAGGCGCTCGAAGCAGCGCTGGCGCAAATCGACCGGGCCTTCGGCAAGGGCAGCGCGATGAAGCTCGGCTCGAAGGAAAAGATGCAGATCGAGACGATCTCGACCGGATCGCTCGGGCTTGATATCGCGCTCGGCGTTGGCGGCCTGCCCAAGGGCCGGGTTATCGAGATTTACGGGCCGGAAAGCTCAGGTAAGACCACGCTGGCGCTGCATGTCATCGCAGAAGCGCAGAAGCTCGGCGGCACTGCGGCCTTTGTCGATGCCGAACATGCGCTCGATCCGGGCTACGCCAAAAAGCTTGGCGTCGATATCGACGAGCTGATCGTCTCGCAGCCCGATACCGGCGAGCAGGCGCTTGAGATCGTCGACACGCTGGTGCGTTCCAATGCCATCGACGTGCTAGTGATCGATTCGGTCGCAGCCCTGGTGCCCCGCGCCGAGATCGAGGGCGAAATGGGTGACAGCCACGTTGGCCTGCAAGCCCGCCTGATGTCGCAATCACTGCGCAAGCTCACTGGCTCGATCAGCCGCTCGAACTGCATGGTGATCTTCATCAACCAGCTGCGCATGAAGATCGGTGTGATGTACGGCAATCCCGAGACCACCACTGGCGGCAACGCGCTGAAGTTCTATGCCAGCGTGCGCCTCGATATCCGCCGCACCGGCCAGATCAAGGATCGCGACGATATCGTCGGCAACACCACCAAGGTGAAAGTCGTCAAGAACAAGGTCGCGCCGCCCTTCAAGCAGGTCGAATTTGACATCATGTATGGCCAGGGCATCTCGAAGACCGGCGAAATCCTCGACCTCGGGGTCAAGGCCGGCATCGTCGAGAAGTCGGGCGCATGGTTCAGCTACGATTCGATCCGCATCGGCCAGGGCCGCGAGAATTCGAAGACCTACCTTACCGAGAATCCTGAAGTTTGTGACCGGCTGGAAGCTGCGATCCGCAGCCAGACCGACCGTGTTGCCGAGGAGATGATGACGGGCCCGGACGCGGACGATGACATCTGAAGCCTCAAAGGAGGCTTAGCAAACCGCCTCTTGTGAAACAGGACCGGCGCGGAAGCACATGTGCTCCGCGCCGGTCTTTTCGTCTCTTACGCCCTTGGGATGAAGGGTCAGACCCCCAAGCCTCAGGCCATTTCGGCTTCGAGGTTCTGGACAATCGCTTCGAAGAAGCCCTCGGTGGTCAGCCACGGCTGATCCGGGCCGATCAGGATCGCGAGGTCCTTGGTCATCTTGCCGCTTTCAACGGTCTCGAT
>CAXNKI010000014.1:0-10766 GCA_964202645.1 Alphaproteobacteria bacterium
ATGCGCCCGCCCGCGCTTATCGTCACCGCAGCCTCGCCTGGGCCTTTGGGGCGGGCGAAACGGAGTTCTAGGTCGCTCGGACCTACTGGTAGCGCCTTGGTGCCGGCAATCGAGACGTTTTCGCCTTCCAGCGTGTTGAGAGTGAACACCGGCTTGTTATCCTTGATGTAGAGCGCGATGCCGCCAAGCTTGCCGCCGGCGGCGAAGACCGCGCCGGTAGCGCTGCCTGCGGGCAGGTCGATCCTTGCCCGCATGGTGAAGCCCATTGCGGTCACCGGCGGCCCAACCATGCCGCCAATGTTGCTCACGCGTCCGGGATAGCGCCACACACCGCCGCGACGGGCGAATTCGGCGCGGGCCTTGCGTGCGCTTTCGGCTATTCCCTCGCCGATATTGCCGATGGGCGTGACGTTGTAGAGGTATGCCTGGCTCACAAACATGCGCTCCATTGCAGCGACGCGCTCGGGCTCGCGTGCGGCGAGATCGTGGTTCTGGCCGGGATCGACGTTGAGGTTATAGAGCTCCCAGGGCGCGGTGATCGGGCGCATGGTGGTCATTTCCCACGGGGTCAGCCGGTGGCTGGTGACCAGCGACCAGCCGTCCGCCCACAGGCCCTTGTTGCCATACATCTCGACATATTGCGGCCCCTTGCGGCTGGGCGCGTCGGGCTGGGTGAAAGAATAGAAGAAGCTGGTGCCCTCCATCGGGCTCTGACGCACCCCCCGCACCGTGCCGGTGAGCGGCACCCCGGCGGCCTCTAGGATGGTCGGCGTCACATCGCTGACGTGGACGAATTGCTGCCGCAGTTCGCCTCGCGCGGTGATGCGGCCCGGCCAGGAGACGATAAAGGGGACCCGGGTTCCGCCCTCGTGGACGGTGTGCTTGAAATAGCGGAACGGGGTGTTGCCGGCTACGGCCCAGCCCATCGCATAATGGGGATAGCTATCCGGGCCTCCCCAGCGGCTTTCGAAGCGCAGGTTCTCGTCCAGGGTCGCCTGCCGCCCCCGACCAAGCAAGGCTTCGGTGAACATGCCATGCTCGCCGCCCTCGGCACTGGCGCCGTTATCGGAAGTGACGATGATGATCGTATTGTCGAGCTCTCCGCTCGCCTTTAGCGCATCAAGAATGCGGCCGAACTGGCTATCTGCATGCGACAGCGCCCCGGCGAAGACTTCCATCTGCCGCGCGTAAAGCCGCTTTTGCTCGGACGAGAGGCTATCCCATGCGGGCACTGATTCAGGCCGCTTGGCGAGTTCAGCTCCAGCCGGAACGACGCCTTTCCTCTTCTGGTGCCACAGCACGTCCTGGCGCATCCGGTCCCAGCCCATGTCGAACTTTCCGCGATAGCGGGCAATCCAGTCTTCCGGCGCGTGGTGGGGGGCATGGGCGGTGCTGGTTGCCCAATAGAGCAGCAGCGGCCGCGGTTCGGGCGCAGCATAGCGGCTCTGGATCGCGGCGATGGCCTCGTCGGCGAGGTCCTTGTTGATGTGATAGCCGGGAGCGGGCGGGCGCTGCAACGGGGTCTGGCCGCGTACCAGCAGCGGGTGCCAGTTGTCGGTATCAGCGGCGAGGAAGCCATAGAATTGCTCGAAGCCCTGGCCCACCGGCCACTGGTTGAAAGGCCCGGCAGGCGTTGCTTCCTCGTTTGGCAAATGGTCCCATTTGCCCAATGCGACCGTCGCATAGCCAGCGGCCTTGAGGTTATCGGCAAGGCTACCGGCGGAGGCGGGGATGCGAGCGTTGTAACCCGGATAAGGCCGCGCGGTGGCGGCGTGGTTGCCCATGCCAATGCTGTGGGGCATGCGGCCCGATAGGAACGATGCGCGCGCCGCGGAACAGACCGGCGCGGTGTGATAGTTCGAATAGCGCAGGCCCATCGCGGCCACACGGTCTATGTTAGGGGTGTCGATCAGCCCGCCATAGCTGGAAAGCTGCGCAAAGCCGACATCGTCGAGCATCCAGATCAGGACATTCGGGCGCGATTCCCGCTGCGGCGCGGGGGCGGCGTGGGGCGGTTCGGGAGCGGGCTGGGCAGCAAGTGGCACTGCCCCCAGCAAAGAGGCGGCGAGCAGCAGGCACTTGCGCAAGGCCATAGTGGTTTTCCCCTATTCGGGCCTTGTCATTTCAACGCGCAGCCGTGTCAATTGCGAGGTCTTGATCCGCCATCCTTCTGCGCGCTTTTCATAGGTCTCGCGGTAGTGCCCCCAGCCGTGCAGATAAGTGCTGCCGTCGTAGAGCGGGAATTCCTTGGTGCGGTAGAGCCGGTCCTCCATCGCCCAGATAACCTTGGCGCTGGTGTCCGAAGTGAATTCGATGATCGGCATGTGGCCATGATGCACCGAGACCTGATCGCCGACGGATGAACTGACGTAGGCGAGCACCGTGTCAAAGCCGCGGAACGGTTCAGCCCGGAATTCGGGTACGTGCAGTTCGCCATCCGGTGCCCAGACCTCGCGCCGCCACAGGTCCCAGTCCTTCTGATCCAGCCCCCAAAAATACTTCGCCTTGACCTGCTTGATCTCCTCGATGGCGAGCAGGCGCTCAACGTCTTTGGCAATATCGCTCATCGTATTACTCCAGCGCGGCAATCGCCGCTTTCAGCGCGGGCATGGTCTGCTCGAGCAGCTTGAGGCTCTTCCAGCCCTCATCCGGCGAGAGCCCGCCGAGCAGTGGCTGGAAGCCGATCGACTGGCGGTCCTCGATCGCCGGTACCCGGGCCAGCAATTGCTCAGGCGTCCATGCGGCAAACAGGCCAGCCTGGCGCAGGACGGCGGGGTCAGTCAGTCCTTTGAACGGCGAGTTCGAGCCATCACCCTCCAGAGCGGCCCACTTGGCATATTCGGTGATCACGTGGACGGCATGACGCTCGATTGCCGCCCAGCCTGCATCGGGGTCTTCGCACAAGTGGATCGCCAGCGGCATGCCGGGCTTGGGGCGGAAATACTGGCGGGGCGGGCGGCCATGCTTCTCGCATTCGGCGAGGTAGATATCGACAACCTCGTCCTTCATCGGCCCGAAACCGACATCGAACCGCGCCGCGCGCCGGGCGGAAGCGGGCACTGCGCCGCCGACCATAATCAAGTCTTCGGGCGCGGTAAGAGGCAACGGGCGGATAAACACCGGGCGGCCATCGATCTCGAAGCGTTCGCCTTTCAGCGCGCGCAGGATGATCTCGAGCCCTTTGTCCATCAGCTTGGCCCTGTCTTTCAGCGACTTTTCGAACATGGCGAATTCGAACGGCACATAGCCCGCGCCGAGGATCACGCGGACCCGGCCCTTGGTGAGCAGATCGGCAATTGCCAGCTTTTCAGCGACCATCACCGGATCATGCAGCGGCAGGATCACCGCGCCGAGGCTGAACTGAATGTTTTTCGTCACTGAAGCCATTGCCGCGCAGAGCGAGAACGGCTGCGGCAGGTAGCCGTCTTCGGAGCCATGATGCTCCATCAGGTTGATCGAGGTCACCCCGATCTTGTCGGCAAAGGCCGCCATTTCGATGGCTGCGGGATAGAGCTCGGAGGCCGGCGTGCCCCAGTCGGGCGCACGCATGTCGAAGGAGAGGGTGGTGTGGATCTGGCGCATCAATAGCTCTTCAATACGAGGTAGGAGGGATCGCTGCGGTCGCGGGCGGCATTGTCCGCCTGACCCAGAGAGGTGACTTCGCGGCTGGCGCTGAGATCGACGATGCAGTCGCGCCGGTCAATCGCCCATTCGCCGCCACGTTTCGACCAAAGGTCAATATAGCGCGCGCAAAATTCGCGTTCCATCAGCCGTTCGCCTTCCATCTGGCGCAGCTTGGCGGTGACATAGGCTTCGCTGCCTGCATGGTTCGCATCGTGCAGGTCGATGATGACATTGGTCACCTGATGCGAATGGTGGAGGAAATTCAGGTGTTCGACGCAGATGGAGTCAATCCAGCCGCGCCCGGTGCCCTTGAAAGTCGGAAAGTCGACGACCGAGTCTTCATGGAAGACCGAGTGCCCGAGCGGCACATCAAGCCGGTCGACCGAGCGGCAGTATTTGTAGAGCTTGTCGGCGATGGCCAGACGATCAGCGACTTGGGCGGCGACTTCCTGCGCGCTCATGCCGGATCGCCCCATTTGCGGTGGATGAGGAAGCCATAGCTCGGATCGTCCGCGCCCCGCGTCGAGCGGATTTCCTGCCCCATCGGCACTGCATCCCGAAGCTCCTCATGGTCATAGACCACCATGCGACGCGCGATCCGCCAGCAGCCGTCGCGCTTTTCCCAGCTATCCAGATAGCGCGCCCAGACGCCGATCTGCATCTGCTTGCCGTCCCCCACATCGCGGCGCATCGTGCCATAGACGTAGCTCTCGCTGCCCGCCGTATCGCCGGCAACCTCGATCAGCACATTGGTCACCTGATGCGAATGGCTGATGAGGCCGAGATGGTGCTGGCAGATCAGATCGACCACCCCGCGCCCGGGGCCCTGATAATAGCTCTCGCCATAGTCGGCATGGCTGTCCTCGTGGAACACAGCGTGGCCGAGCGGAAGATCGAGCCGGTCGACCGCGCGGCAATAAGAGCGGATCTGCTCCTGGATTGCCATCTTGTCGGCTAGGCTTGCGGGATCGGGAATGCCATTCATCTGCTGCTCCTCAAACGCGCTTGGTAAGATCGCCGGTCATCTGTTCGATCATGACGATCCGCTTGCGGCGGTCATCGGGCGAGTTCGGTGCTATGCCGGCGACATCGTTCGGCTGGCCGAAATTGCAGATCGGTCCGTGCGGCAGTTGGGTCAGAGCAGTTTCGGCAATGTCGTCGGGATTGGCCCAGCTATCCGGCAGCGGCTGGCCGCTCTTGGCCAGCGTCGCGCGGTAGCTCGGGGTGTCGGTCTGGCCAAGCACCATGGTCAGCACATCGACGCCGTGGTGGCGCAGCTCGGCCCACAGGCCTTCGGAAAAATTGAGAACGAAGCCCTTAGAGCCGCAATAAGTCGCCAGGCCGAACATGCCGCTGTAGCAGGCGCCCGAATTTATCAGGATTATGCCGCCGCGCCCGCGCGCGCGCATCGCCCGGCCGAAATGGTGCGACAGGCGCATTTTGGTCTGGATGTTCATCGTCGCCAGGCCTTCCCAGGCGGCCACATCGGCATCGAGGAACTGAGAATTGATCGAATCGGCGCCGGCATTGGAGACAATGAGGCCCACCTCGCGGTCTCCCGCCGCCGCAATCGCCTTGTCCGCGCCGCCGGGCAGCGAGAGGTCGGCTGAGACCGTAACGCATTCGGCGCCGAGGCCGCGCAGTTCGTCGGCCGCCACATCGAGCTTGGCCTGATTGCGTGCGACTAGAATCAGATTGAGCCCTTCACGGGCAAGGCGCCGCGCGAATGCAAGGCCCACCCCGTCCGAAGCGCCGGCGATCAGCGCCCATGGGCCGTATTTCTCAGCGAATTTCATCTTACTCTCCCGCGCTTTTGTTGTCCGACGGTTCGTCAATTCGTTTGCAGAGCGCTGACTGGCAAGGTGTCCGGCTCGGCGAGCTTTGGCAAGAGTTGTGTCACCCGTCCGCGGAACTTCGCCACGCCTTCATCCTTCACCGGGCCGTAGCCCGCGATCAGCTCGGGCGCGGCGGCGATCTCGATGGCCATGGGCATGGTAGCAGAGCGCACTTTGCTGACCACTTCTCGGATCAGCGCGCGGTATTCTCCCGGCAGCGCGCGCTCCATGCGGCGCTCGGCGGCAAGGCCGAAGATATCCAGCGGCGTGCCGCGCAGCACTTTGCCCTTGGCCATCAGGCGGAACAGCGGCAGCGCCAGCCAGCCGGGCAGCGCGACCTTTTTTGGTCGGCCGGTTTTAGCATCCTTGCGGAACAGCGAGAGATAGGGCGCGCCGAGGTTGATTTTCAGCCGGGGCTTGCCGCTGAACTGGTCGCGCAGACCGGCCATGAAGGACGGATCGCTGTAGAGCCGGGCAACCTCGTATTCATCCTTGTAGGCCGAGAGCTTGCCGAGATTTCGCGCGACTTCGGTCAGCAGCGCCTCGCAACTTCCCATACCGCGCGCGGCCAGCACGCCGGAAATCTCGTCCAGAAACGCGCGGTAGTCCGCCGCATAGGCCTCGTTCTGGAACGCAGTCAGCAGGCGCACACGGCTTTCCGTCACTTCGGCCAGCGTGCGCGGGAAGGGCGTTTCGGAAGCGGACGAATCCGCCAGTGCGAACAGGTCATCCGCGCTGGTCGTGGCCAGCCGCCCCAATGTCAGGGCATTGAGGTTGGCCTTCACCGCCACCCCGTTCAGCCGGATAGCTTCCTCGATGGCATCCAGCCCCACCGGCAGCAGACCCCGTTGCGCGGCAAAGCCGACCATCATCATATTGGTGAAGATCGTATCGCCGAGCAGGCGGCTGGCTAGCGCCCCGGCCCGCAATGTCGCGGTGTGTTCCGGCGCGATGCGCTTGGCCACGGCGCTGAGAAACCGGCTGGCGGTGAGGTCCATGTGGCGGTTGGTCTGGAATTCGCCGGTCGGCACGACATCTGCATTGGCCAACATCGCGGTGCCCGCGCGGGCCAGCGCCAGCACTTGCGGATCCGAGCCGACGATCAGGTCGCAGGCGATGATGACATCGGCTTGCCCCGAGCCCAGCCGCGCCGAGGGGATCGCAGCGGTGTCATGGCCAATCCGCAAGTGGCTGGTCACTGCGCCGCCCTTTTGCGCCATGCCGGTCTGGTCGAGCACCTTGGCCGCCTTGCCCTCAAGATGCGCAGCCATTGCCAGCACCGCGCCGACAGTCAGCACCCCGGTGCCGCCGATGCCGGTGACCAGAAGCGCCTGCGGGACCTGCGACACATCGCGCACCGCCGGCTGGGGTAATTTCGCCGCCATATCGGCGAGCGCGGCATCGTCGAACGTCCGCTTGGCCAGCGCGCCGCCTTCGACCGTCACGAAGCTGGGGCAGAAGCCCTTGATGCAGCTGTAATCCTTGTTGCAGGTCGATTGGTCGATGGCGCGCTTGCGGCCAAATTCCGTCTCGATGGGCGTGACTGACAGGCAGTTCGATTGCACCGAACAATCGCCGCAACCCTCGCAGACTGCTGGGTTGATGTAGAGCCGCTTGTCCGGGTTTGGATAGTCGCCGCGCTTGCGTCTGCGGCGCTTTTCATTGGCGCATGTCTGTTCATAGACGATGGCGGTTGTGCCCTTGAGCTCGCGCAATTCGCGCTGCACTTGATCCAGCAGATCGCGGTGCAGCACCCGGATGCCCGGCGGCAGGTCGCGTGGGCTGAAGCGTGCTGGGTCTTCGCTCACCAGCACCACTTGAGCCACGCCTTCAGCGACCAGCTCGCGCACGATCTGCTCGGGCGTCATCGCGCCCTCGGCTGGCTGGCCCCCGGTCATCGCGACGGCATCGTTATAGAGGATCTTGAACGTGACGTTGCTCTTCGCCGCCACCGAGGCGCGGATCGTCAGCAGGCCGGAATGGGCATAAGTGCCGTCGCCCAGGTTCTGGAACATGTGCGGGGTTTCGACGAAGCTCTGCGCGGCGAGCCAGGGCATGCCTTCCTGCCCCATGCTGACCGTCTGCATCGTGCGCCGCTCGGGCATGAAATGGGCGAGGCCGTGGCAGCCGGTGGCGCCCATCGCCGAGGAGCCTTCGGGCACCAGCGTGCTGGTGTTGTGCGGACAGCCTGAGCAGAAATAGGCGCCGCGGATGGCGGTGCGCTCCAGCGTCAGGGCGCTGTCTTCGAGTGCGCGCAGCTGAACATCTCGCGCCTTTGCTTCATCGGTCAGCATGCCGAGCGCGGACAGCTGGCTGACCAGCGCGCGCCGTACGCTGCCCGGATCAAGCACGCCGATCTCGGAGAGCAGGCCATTCTTGCCAGTGAGCGCGGGGGCGTTGGCCATGCCATAGAAAATCCGCGCGAGCTGTTCTTCGATGAAAGCGCGCTTTTCCTCGACCACCATGACTTCGGCGCTGCCAAGGCAGGCCTCGCGCACGAAACTCGCGTCAATCGGCCAGACGAGGCCGAGCTTGACGACACGCAATCCGATCTTGCGGCAGGCCGCCTCATCCAGCCCGAGGTCCGCGAGCGACTGACAAAGATCAAGCCACGCCTTGCCGGCGCTCACCACGGTGAGCCGCGCGCCCGCCGTGCCGTGGCTTACCCGGTCAATCCGGTTGGCGCTGACAAAGGGCGCAACCAGCGGTAGCCGGTGCTCGATCACTGCCTCTTCCTGCTGCAAGGCGGAGACATTGAGCCGCAAGTGCGGGGAAGGGTGCCCTGCCATATCGGGCATGGCAATCGGGAAGCCGTGGCCGGGCAGGGTTACGGTCGTGGTCAGGTCGAGCGTGTCGGTGACTGCCTTGATCGCCACATAAAGCCCGCTGAAACGCGACAGCGCCCAGCCAAGCTGGCCGAAGCTCAGGATCTCATCGGTGGTCGCCGGGTACAGCACCGGCGCCATCGCAGTGACCATGACATGCTCGCTCTGGTGCGCGGTGAGCGATGACTTGGCGGCATGGTCGTCGCCGCACAGCAGCAGCGCGCCACCGTTGGGGTGCGTGCCCTCGAAATTCGCCGCCTTGATTGCTTCACCGGCGCGCTCGACGCCCACGCCCTTGGCATACCACAGCGCGAAAACCCCATCGACGCGGGGGCGGCCATACCAGCCAAGCTGCTGGGTGCCGCGCAGGCTGGTGGCGGCGAGTTCCTCGTTGAGTCCCGGCTCGAAGCGGATGTCATGGGCGCTCAGCAGCTTTTCGCTGGCCCACAGCTGCGCATCGAGCGTGGTGATCGGCGATCCGCGATAGCCAGTGACATAGCCTGCGGTGGCGAGACCTGCGGCCTTGTCGCGGCGGCTCTGATCGAGCAGCAGGCGGACGACGCCCTGCAGCGCGGAGAGCATCACCTGGCCGCCGTCTTGCGTATATTTGTCGCTGAGTGTGACTACTGTCTTGGTCAATCTAGCCTCCGGTGCACGACTTTGAGCAAGCCGCGCCTGTGCGCAAGCCCCTTGCAATTCCCAGCGCCGGGGCGATCATCGCCACGAATAGCGAGGGAGAGCGCCATGACCCGTTTCAGCGACTACGCCGACAAATATACCGGCATAAACTTTGCCCGCAGCCCAAGCGGCGTACTTGAAATGGCGATCCACACGCGCGGCGGCCCGGCGCAGTGGGGCACTTCGCTCACCAGCCTCCACACCGAACTGGGCGAGGCTTTCCTCGATATCGCCCGCGACACCGAAAACAAGGTGGTGATTTTCACCGGTACCGGCGACACTTTCATCGCCGAGTTCGACCGGACCGAGAACTTTCCGGAAGCCAGCCTCGCGGAGATGTGGGCGCGCATCGTCGTCGAGGGCAACGCGCTGTTGAGCAACCTGCTGGCGATTCCGGTGCCGGTTATCGGCGCAGTCAATGGCCCGGCACTGATCCATGCCGAATTGCCGGTGGTCTCCGATATTGTGCTGGCGGCAGACACCGCAGAATTTGCCGATCTGGCGCATTTTCCCAATGGTGTCGTGCCCGGCGACGGGGTGCATACCGTCTGGCCGATGCTTCTAGGGCCCAATCGCGGCCGCTATTTCCTGCTGACCGGCGAGCGGATCGGGGCGGTTGAAGCCAAACGATTGGGGGTGGTCGGCGAGGTTCTGGCGCCCGCCGAATTGATGCCGCGCGCGCGTGAACTGGCCGAGGGCATGGCGAAATTCAGCCCGGCGGCGCTGCGTTACACGCGCGCGCTGCTGGTGCGCGAATTGCGCCGCCGCATGTTCGATGAACTCTCAAGCGGTCTGGCGCATGAGGCACTCGCGACGCTGGTGCACCAGGCCTGACAATCCGCGTCCTTAATCCCCTGCATTGCCCAGCCGTTCTGACGCTAGATAGGCAGGGGAATGTGGTCGATGCAGCACTATGATTTCGTGGTGCTGGGCAGTGGCCCGGCTGGGCGGCGCGCAGCGGTGCAGGCAGCCAAGCTCGGCAAGAGCGTGTTGGTGATTGATGACCGCGCCCGCGTCGGCGGGGTCTCGGCGCATACCGGCACAATTCCGAGCAAGACCCTGCGCGAGACCGTGCTGAATCTTTCCGGCTGGCGCGAGCGCGGCTTCTATGGCCAATCCTACAGGGTCAAGCAGGACATTTGCGCCGATGACCTCGCGGCGCGGCTGGACAAGACGCTCGATCACGAGATCGGCGTGCAGGAGCACCAGTTCGCGCGCAACGGCGTGCGCGTTGCCACGGGCGCTGGGCGCTTCGTTTCGCCCACTCGCATCGCCATTTGCGGCAAGCCGGGCGAGCAGAACAGCGCCACGCTGGTCGAGGCCGAAAAGATCCTGATCGCGGTTGGCACCGCGCCGCACCGCCCGGCTAACATCCCGTTCAACCAGATCAACATTCTCGACAGCGACGACTTCATCACCGCGCCGCGCCTGCCGCGCAGCCTCGCGGTGGTTGGCGCGGGTGTTATCGGGCTGGAATACGCAACCATTTTCAGCGCGCTCGACGTGCTAGTGACCCTGATCGAGCCGCGCGACAATTTCCTTGAATTCATGGACCGCGAGATCGTCGATCACCTCGTCCACCTGATGCGCGACCGCGGCATGAGCCTGCGCATCGGCGGCGAAGTGCGCGAAGTGCGCTTGACCGCGGCTGGCTCGCCGGTCTGCATGCTGTCCGACGGACGCCAGGTCGCCGCCGACATGGTGCTTTACACCGCAGGCCGCGTCGGCGCGACGGCGGGGCTGGGGCTCGATGCCTGCGGGCTGGAGGCGGACCCGCGCGGGCGGCTCAGCGTCGATGCCGCCA
>CAXNKI010000015.1:0-10644 GCA_964202645.1 Alphaproteobacteria bacterium
CACTTCTTTTTTTGATTACTTTAGAAAACAGGGTTTTAACTGATGGAATTTCTTGTCGCCGACTGGCTCGGCACACCGGTGTGGTTCTGGCTGGCCTTTCTTGGCCTGGTTGCCACGCTGACTGCCTTCGACCTCGGCTTCCTGCACAAGGAAGACAAGGAGATGGGCATCGCCGAATCGCTTAAGCTCTCCGCCTTCTACATCGCCATCGCGCTGGCCTTCGGCGTTTGGATCTGGCTGCAGAAGGGCGCCGATCTGGGGATGAAGTACTATACCGGCTTCTTCATCGAGAAAGCGCTGTCGATCGACAATGTCTTCGTCATCAGTCTGATCTTCACCTATTTCGCGATTCCCCGGATGTATCAGTACCGCGCGCTGCTGTGGGGCATTCTCGCAGTGATCGTGCTGCGCGGCATCATGATCGCGGGCGGCGCGGCACTGGTCGAGAACTTCTACTGGACGCTCTATCTGTTCGCTGCCTTCCTGATCGCCACTGGGGTCAAGATGCTGTTCACCGGCGAGCAGGAGATGGACGTCGCGAAGAACCCGGCGGTGCGTTTCATCTCCAAGCACATGCGCGTGACGCCTGAACTGCACGGCCAGAAGTTCTTCGTGAAAGTGCCTGACAGCAAGACTGGCAAACTGGTGCGCGCGGCAACCCCGCTGTTCCTCGCGCTCGTGGTGATCAACCTTGCCGACCTGGTATTCGCGGTCGATTCGGTGCCGGCGATCTTCGCGATCACCACCGATACCTTCATCGTCTACACCTCGAACATCATGGCGATCCTCGGCCTGCGCGCACTCTATTTCGCGCTCGCCGCCATGGTCCACCGCTTCCACTACCTGAAGTTTGCGCTCGCCATGGTGCTGGTGTTCATCGGCTCGAAGATCTTCGTGGCCGACTTCCTGCTCGGCGGGGCCAAGTTCCCGCCGGTGGCGAGCCTTGCCGTGACCATCGCGCTGATCGCCGGCGGCATCCTCTTCTCGCTTTACAAGACGCGGGGCGGGGATGGCTCGGCTGAAACCCATTGATTTCCAATGCAACCCGAATGGAGGATTATATGAAGAAGATTGCCCTAGCCGCAGCGACTGCACTTGCCGTGGCTGCCACCCCTGCGCTTGCGGCACAGGCTCGCCAAGCGCGGCCCGTTGCACAGTGCGTAGTGCCGACACAGGCCGACCTTGACGGCCAGTTCGCCCAGTTCAACGCGGCCTGGGCAACGAAGAACCCAGACACGGTGACTGCGCTGTTCGACAACGATGCGGTGCTATTGGCAACAGTCGCCGCCCGGCCGCGCACCACCCCGGCTGACATTCGCGACTATTTCGTCAGCTTCCTCAAGAACGGCCCGGTTGGCCGGATCGACACCTCGACGATCAAGACCGGCTGCAACTGGGCCTTGCGTGCAGGCACCTGGACGGTGGCTCTGACCAACCCTGACACCGGCGCCAAGACTGACGTCAAGGCACGCTATTCGTTCCTCTATCAGTATGATGCCGGGGTCTGGGAGATCGAGCACCTGCACAGCTCGGTACTGCCAGAGAAGCCCTAATACTGCCGGATCAGGCTGAGGAAGGCATTGCCATAGGCCTCAAGCTTGCGCGCGCCGACCCCGCCCACGTTGCCCAGCTCGGCAAGTGAGGCGGGGCGGCTTGCCGCCATTTCGCGCAAGGTGGCGTCATGAAAAATGACATAGGGCGGCAGGCCGGCCTCGTTGGCCATCTCGCGGCGCAGTGCGCGCAGTGCCTCGAACAGCGGATCGCCCACGGGGTTGGCTCCGCCTCCGCTGCCGCCGCGCGCCTTGCGCTGGCGCGGTTCGGGCTTTGCCGCGAGCACCAGCTCGACGCTGGCATCGCCTTTCAGGATCGCCCGCGCGTCGCCCGCCAGCATCAGTCCGTTATGTTCGGTTGCTGACAGGCTGCCACGGGCCTGCAAGGCGCGCGACAGAGGTCGCAGCAAGTGCGCCTCGTCGCCGCCGACGATGCCGAACACCGAGAGCTGGTCATGCCCGCGTTGCAGAACGCGCTCGTCGGCCTGGCCGGTCAACACTTTCTCGATATGCCCGAAGCCGAAACTCTGCCCGGTGCGATAGACCGCCGAGAGTAGCTTGCGCGCCAGCTCGGTGCAGTCATGCACGCCGGGCGCCTCGAGGCAATTGTCGCAGTTGCCACAGGAAGCTGACGGGTCCTCGCCGAAATGGCGCAGCAGCAGCGCGCGGCGGCATGAGCCAGTTTCGACCAGCGCCGCCAGACTATCCAGCCGGGCGCGTTCGCCCGCGCGCCGATGTTCCTCGACCTCGTCGATGCGGCTGCGCGCTAGGATGAAATCGCTCGCCGACCAGAGCATCAGCGCCACTGCATCGTCACCGTCGCGCCCCGCACGGCCGGTTTCCTGGTAATAGCCCTCGATCGATTTGGGCGTGCCGGCGTGCGCGACAAAGCGCACGTCGGGCTTGTCGATGCCCATGCCGAAAGCCACCGTGGCGATCATCACCATGTCTTCGGAAGCCACGAACGCTGCTTGGTTGGCCGCGCGCACCTGCGCGTCGAGCCCGGCGTGATAGGGCAATACCGGCCTGCCGGTGGCCGCGCCGAGCTTTTCCGCCAGCTCCTCCACTTTACGGCGGGTCTGTGCATAGATGATCCCCGGGCCGGGTTGCTCGGCCAGTAACTGGGTCAGCTGGCGCAAGGCGCTGTCGCGGTGGCGGATGGCATAACGAATGTTGGGCCTGTCGAACCCGGCGATGATCAGGCCGTCTTGCCCGATCCCCAGCTGCGCGAGGATATCCGCCCGGGTGTGGGCATCGGCGGTTGCGGTGAGTGCGAGGCGGGGCACTGCCGCGAAGGCGTCCATCAGCGGGCGCAGCAGGCGATAGTCAGGGCGGAAATCGTGGCCCCATTCAGAAACGCAGTGCGCCTCGTCGATGGCGAACAGGCTGAGTGGCGCCTTGGTCAACAGTTCGCGGAAATGCGGCTGCGAGGCGCGTTCCGGCGCGACATAGAGCAAATCCAGCTCGCCGGCTCGGAAGCGGTCGATCGTCTCCTCGCGGTCCATGTCGGCGCTGGTCAGCGCGGCGGCGCGGATGCCGTTGGCGCGCGCGGAGCGAAGCTGGTCATGCATCAGCGCAATGAGCGGCGAGATCACCACGCAAGTTCCCGGCAGCATCACCGCCGGCAACTGATAGGTCAGCGACTTGCCCGCGCCCGTCGGCATCACCGCGAGTGTCGATTGCCCGGCCAGCACACGGCCGACGACCTGATCCTGGACGCCGCGAAACGAGGCAAAGCCGAATGTGGCGTGCAGCGCGTCTCGCGCGGTGGACAGGTCGCTCTCGATCAGCATAAGTGCGCGCGATAGCAGGTGGAATGAGGATTGCCATGCCGCAAAGCACGCCGCGCACAGCCGTGATAACCGGGGCCAGCGCCGGGGTAGGCAAGGAGGCCGCGCGGCAGCTCGCGGCTCTTGGCTGGCGGGTGATCGGCACCGGACGCAATCCCGCGCGCATCGCCGCCGCCGAGGCGGAGATCCGCGCCAGCGCCGCTCCGGACGCCGAAGTGACGCTGTTGTCTGCCGATCTATCGCTGCTCACCGATGTCGAGCGTTTAGCCCGCGACATTGCCGCGCTGACCGACTGCGTTGACCTGCTCGCCAACAATGCCGGCGGCATGCCAGCGTGTTTCGAGCTGACCGCGGAGGGGCTGGAGGCCAATTTCGCCGGCAATCACCTTGGCCCGTTCCTGCTCACCGAGCGCCTTCTGCCGCTGCTGCGCCGGGCGGCCGCCCGAAGCGCGCCGGGCGCGGTGCGCATCATCAACACGTCTTCGGATGGCAGCGAATTCATTCCCACGCTAAACCTCGATGACATGCAGAATCTTGCGAACTGGTCGCCCGGCCTTGCCTATTGCAGCGGCAAGCTCGCCAATGTGCTTCATGCGCGCGCGCTTGCGCCCCGGCTGGCAGTGGATGGCATCGTCGCCCACAGCTTCCACCCCGGCACGATCGACTCCAATTTCTTCGACGACATCCCGGACGAAACCCGCGCCCACACCGATACACTAGAGAAGCTCCCGCTCAGCGCGGGAGCCGATACGCTTGTCTGGCTGGCAACGTCGCAGGTAGCGGGTCAATCGAGTGGCGGGTACTGGTATCAGCGCGCGCCGCGCGTGCCCAATGCGGCTGTGGATGATGCTGCCATGGTCGAGCGGTTCTGGCAGGAAAGCCGCAAGCTCGCCGGACTCGCCGGGTGATGGCCGAGAAAGCCGCTGCATCGCTCCTGCGCAACCACGGCGGCGGCCACGCTCCGGTCAGCTATCTCGAGCTGTTCTTCGATCTCGTTTATGTCTTCGCCATCACCCAGATTTCCCATTTTCTGCATTATCACCCCGGTTGGCTGGGGCTGGCGCAATCGGCAGTGATGTTCCTCGCGCTGTGGTGGGCCTGGATGTACACGACCTGGGCGGCCAACTGGGCCGATCCGGAACGCGTGCCGGTGAGGCTGCTGCTGATCGCGCTGATGTTTCTCAGCCTGATCATGGCGGTAGCGATCCCCGATGCCTTCGGCCCACTGGGGTTGCTGTTTGCCGCTAGCTACGTGGTGCTGCAGATCGGGCGTACTTTCGCCATGGTGTTGATCTTCCGACGCGCCAATCCGGCCAATGCGCGCAACATGGCGCGGATCGCTTTGTGGTTCGTCGCCAGTGCGCCGCTGTGGATTGGTGGCGCACTGGCGGATCCGGAGGCTCGAATCATCTGGTGGTCACTTGCCATCGCGCTCGAATATCTGGGCCCGCTCGCCTATTTTCGCGTCCCGGGGCTGGGCCGTTCCAATCCAGCTGAATGGGACATCTCGGGCGGGCACATGGCCGAACGCTGCGCGCTGTTCGTCATCATTGCACTGGGCGAAGGTGTGGTGATGACTGGCGCGGCTCTATCGAAGGCGGGGCTAGGGGAGGGAAATGCAATAGCTTTCGCACTCGCTTTTCTGGGCTCAGCGCTGATGTGGTGGCTTTATTTCGATGTCGGCGCACCACGCGCCTCGCAGCATATCAGCCATCACGATGAGCCGGGCCGAATGGCGCGCAATGCCTATACCTATCTGCACATGCCAATCGCGGCGGGGATCGTCGTCTATGCAGTCGCCGACGCAATACTGCTCGATGGCGCCCGGGCACCGGCATCGCAGGGTCTGGTGGCGACGCTCTGCGGCGGCGGTGCGCTGTTCCTTGGTGGGCTCGGGTTATTCAAGCGCACCAGCAACCGCCATCGCAACGTGCCGCTGTCGCATTGGGCGGGCATGGCAATGTTCGCCGTTTTGGCGCTGGCGGGTATGACAATCACGATGCCTGCGCTGCTATTCGCCGGGGCAGGGCAGGGCGTGTTGCTGGCGGTGGCGGTGTGGGAGTGGGGTTCCTACCACGGCGGCTGGCGCGAGCGGCTTGCGCGGTTGCGAGGCCAGTGAATTGCGCCACACTCCAGCGCGACTGAAGAATGCAGGGGCCGGTTGCGTTGCCGCTGCCTGCATTGGCAGCACCTTCGAAATGCTCAGGCTGAGCGGGTTCGATTTGTAGTTCAGTCAGCTCCAGCTCACCTTATCCATCTTCCTCGGCGAGAAAGTCGAGCAGTGCCTGGTCGAATTCGTCGACCTGGCCATTCGCGTCGATCTGGCCCTGCAGCCAGGCTTGCTCGATAGTGGTGACTTCGTGCTCTGCCGCGACGGCTTCATCAAGGTCTACAGCTTCCGGCTCGCGGCCAAACAGGTTGGCGAAACCGGTGAGCGGGTTTGAATGCGCCATGCGGGCGAAAAAGCCGCCTATGCTGACGGCGGAATCGTTCATGAAGCTTTCCAGCTCGGCGGCGCGTTCGCGGCTGAGCGGGTCCTTGCCGCCGAAACCCTGAAGGTAGTTGCCCACCCCCTGGACGAACAGCTGCTTCCAGTCGGGCGCATTGTCGCCATCAATGCTTGCATCCTTGAGGCGGAACAGCAATTCGGCCTCGCTGCGGCTGACAGCCGCGGGCCGATCGCTGCCCGGTGCAAAAATCAGCCGGCGCAACAGACGCGCCTCGACCGAATTGACCACGCCAGGCTCCAACAGTCCGCCATCGCGGGTCGGGCCTTCGCCGGTAAGCACGGCCTGTTCGATCTGCTCAAGCGCATAGTCTTTAAGCGCTTGCGGCGCACCGATCGCCTTTTCGAGCACCCTTACCAACAATTCCAGCTCGGTCTGGCTGTCCAGCCGGCCATCATCGTCGATCCGCTCCATCAGCCAGTCGGCCTGGCTGTCATCGACATAGCCGCGCGGCATCACGCCGTTGACGACATATTCGCTGATCGCCTCGACGAAGAAGTCGCTCCATTCGGTCGAGGGATCGGCGAGATGATCGTTAAGTACGAAGATCGCTTCGGCTTCGTCGGCATCGACTGCGCTGTTCGACCAGCCTTCGCGGCGCAAGCCGAGAATTTCATCTGCTGCAATTGCGCCATCGGCCATGGCCTGTTCGGCAAGTTCACGAAAATGCATCGACATCTTTTGAGGTCCCCCGCGTTAAGGGCCCGCTTATCCAGGAATATGTTTAATCCTGGGTTACCCGCCCGCAGAAGCAGCGGGCGAATTGCCCCGCTGGCGCAGCGCGCCGATGCAGCTGGCGCGGTCGACATCCTTGCCGTCGCTGGCGCGGCGGGCATCGACATAGGTCGCCTGCGGCTCGCGGCCTGCACTGCTGGGATAGAGATAGATGTCGAGCACGCAGGCACTGCCGGCATATTGCAGCTTGCGCGCGTCTCCTTCCCAGACATCGAGCCGCGCCGCACCAAACTGCCGAATGAGATCGCCCCTGGTCGCGCCGATCACCCCTTCGAGCCCCGGCGCGGCAAGGCGTTGCGCGGCGGGCGGCGCTGCGCGGACCGGCGCGCGCACGGCCGGAAGGCGTGAATGGCGGGCCTGCGGGCTGCTAGCGGCTGGCGCTGCGCTGGCACTCTGCACTTTGCCGCCGCCCGAACCACAGGCGGCCAGCAACGGGGCGAGCATCACGGCGGCAAGAATGGTCTTCTGCATCCCGGGGGCCATGCCATTACCGCGCTGCCTGTCAACGCCAAGCGCCCTTGCCCCACCGCGAAGCGCCCGCTACGCGCGCCGACTGACAGCATAGCCGCCAAAGGAATCACCATGTCCCAGCCAAAATATGACGTCGTCGCCATCGGAAATGCCATCGTTGATGTCATGGCCCCATGCGCCGATGCCCTGATCGACGAGCTGGGCATGACCCGCGGCGGCATGATGCTGATCGATACTGATCAGGCTCATGTGCTTTACGAAGCGATGGGCCCGGCCCGCGAGATTTCCGGCGGCTCAGCGGCGAATACTCTGGCTGGCCTCGCCGCACTGGGTTCGAAGTGCGGCTTCATCGGCCAGGTGGCCGAGGATCAGTTGGGCGAGGTTTTTGCTCATGATATCCGCGCTGCCGGAATTTCCTTTGCCACTGCGGCGCGCGCCGGCGATCCGCCGACCGCGCGCTGCCTGATTTTCGTGACCCCTGATGGCCAGCGCACGATGAACACATTCCTCGGCGCCTCCCAGTTCCTGCCCACTGCCGCGCTGGACGAAAGCCTGATCGCAGATGCCGCCGTGCTCTATCTCGAAGGCTATCTGTGGGACCCGGAAGAGCCGCGCGCCGCGATGCGACGGGCAATTGCGGCAGCCAAAGCGGCGGGGCGCAAGGTCGCCTTCACTCTGTCCGACGCATTCGTCATCGACCGCCACGGAAACGATTTCCGCGCGCTGATCGCCGATGGCTCGATCGACATCCTGTTCGCCAACGAGCATGAACTTGCCGCGCTGACCGGCGAGGCGGAATTCGACGCCGGATTGGCGGCGCTGGCCGGCAAAGTGCCGGTGCTGGTGGTCACGCGCGGCGCACATGGCGCGGTGGCGATTGCAGGTGGCGAGCGCGCCGAAGTGGCAGCAGAGCCTGTCGCCAAAGTGGTCGATACCACCGGCGCGGGCGATCTGTTCGCCGCCGGTTTTCTCCATGGCCACGTGCGCGCTCAGGATCTCGCCCAGTGCCTGCGCCTCGGCGCGATCTGCGCCGCCGAAGTCATCTCGCACTACGGCGCGCGGCCCGAGGCGGATTTGCGGGCGTTAGTTGCCTAACGCTTCCCGCGCCACTTCGCGCCAGCCGATGTCGCGGCGGCAGAAGCCTTCGGGAAACTCGATCGCATCGACCGCCGCATAGGCCAACGCCTGCGCTTGTGTGACATTGCTGCCGCGCGCGGTCACATTCAGAACGCGCCCTCCGTTGGCGAAGAGCGCACCATCCGACAGCGCCGTGCCAGCGTGGAATACGCGTGCACCAGTGGCTTCCGCCGCCTCGATCCCGGCGATGCTCCCGCCCTTTTTCGGCGTGTTGGGATAACCCTTGGCGGCCATCACCACGGTCAACGCGGCATCGCCTGAGAAACGCGGCGGATCGATGTCCCCAAGCCGGCCTTCGGCGCAGGCCAGCAGCAGTTCGGCAAGGTCCGATTCCAGCCGCATCATCATCACCTGGCATTCGGGATCGCCGAAGCGGGCGTTGTATTCGATCAGTTGCGGGCCGGTTTTGGTCAGCATCAGTCCGAGGAACAGCACGCCCGAATAGGGCATGCCTTCTCTGGCCAGTGCCTGCACCGTCGGCACAATGATCCGTGTCATCGCCTCGGCTTCCAGCGCCGGGGTCAGCACGCGGGCCGGGCTATAGGCGCCCATGCCGCCGGTGTTGGGGCCGGTATCGCCTTCGCCGACGCGTTTGTGATCCTGCGCCGAGGCAAAGGGAATCACTGTGCTGCCGTCAGTCAGTGCAAAGAAGCTCGCTTCCTCGCCTTCGAGAAATTCCTCGATTACCGCTTCCGCGCCGGCTTCCCCGAAGCGCCCGGCGAAAATGTCCTGCACGGCCGCTTCAGCCTCGGCCATGGTCATCGCGACGGTCACGCCCTTACCCGCCGCCAGCCCATCAGCCTTGATTACCACCGGCGCGCCGAACCGGGCCAGCGCCGCCAAGGCATCGGCTTCATTGGAGACGCGGCTGTAGCCGCCGGTCGGGATATTGGCGCGCGCGCACAGGTCTTTGGTGAAGCCCTTGCTGCCTTCGAGCTGGGCCGCGGCCTTGCTCGGGCCGAACACCGAGAAGCCGGCAGCGCGGAGACTGTCGCCCAGCCCATCGACCAGCGGCGCCTCCGGACCGACGACCACGAGGCCGATTGCTTGGGATTTACAGAAGGCAATCACTGCCCCGTGATCGGCCACATCGAGTGCGACCAGTTCGGCATGCTGCGCAATTCCAGGATTGCCCGGCGCGGCGAACAGCCGGGTGCATTGCGGCGACTGCGCCAGCTTCCAGGCCAGCGCGTGTTCGCGCCCGCCGCTTCCGATAAGCAGGATGTTCATTGGCGGGGAGTCTCAAAAAAGGGGGTCAGGCGTCGCAATCCAGTGTGACGCGATAGTCGCCGTCGCCATCGACCTCAAGTTTCCATGCGCGGAAATTTATCACGCCCTGCTCGGTGGTCAGGGGATATCTTCCTGACCAGCGGCTGGCATTGTCGGTGGTGCGGGCATTGATGAAGACATAACGCCGGAAGGTCGCAGCCCCGGTGCCGTCGTCGGATTTCGGCAGGAACAGCTCTTCGGGCTCGGCGCTGTAGCTTTCGCCCAACCCATCGATAGTCTTGTTGAGCTTTTCATAGACGATGCGCACGGTCATCGGCTGGGCGCAGCGGTTGTGGACGTATATCTTGCGGTTGATCGCAGTTGCCGGCTCAAACTCTGGATCGGCATCCTGAAGAAACTGGCGTGCGGTCTGCGCAGGACTTGGCGGGCCGCTGTTTTCCGGGGTCAGGCCAGTTACCGGTGAAGTGCCGGGCCCGACCGGACCCGGGCCAAATGAGGTTATGCCCGGCCCTGCCACTTCCGGCACAACCACTGCAGGCTCGTCGCCATTGAACGGCCAGACCTTGCCATTGATCATACCGACCATGATGGCCGAAGCCGCGCCGATCAGCGCGACGGCAATGCCATGCGGCCCGATCGGTCCCGGATTGCCGCCTCCCGTTTCGTCAGCCATAAGCGTACCCTGCCCCTTGCAGTAGCCCATGATACCTAAAATATTCCGCCAAGGTAGAGGAATCGCATGACCAGACCCAAGCCATGAATGACGGACTGGTGGCAGCGCCAGCCGCGCCGGGCGACAATGCCGAGCCCTATTCGGTCAGCGAGATTTCCGCGCTGCTCAAGCGAACGGTGGAGGACCGCTTCGCTTTCGTGCGGCTGCGCGGCGAGCTTTCCCGCGTCACCATCGCTGCATCGGGCCACATGTATTGCAGCTTGAAAGACGAAGGCGCGAAGATCGACGCGGTGATGTGGAAGGGCGGCGTTCAGCGGCTCGGCTTCCGGCCCGAGGAGGGTCTGGAAGTCATCGCCACTGGCAAGATCACGACTTTTCCGGGCAAGAGCACCTACCAGATCGTCATCGAGCGGTTGGAAGTCGCCGGTGAAGGCGCGCTGCTGGCGCTGTTGGCCAAGACCAAAGCGCGGCTCGAAGCGGAAGGGCTGTTTGCCCAGTCGCGCAAGCGGGCGTTGCCGTTTCTGCCGCGCGTGATCGGGGTAGTCACCTCG
>CAXNKI010000016.1:0-10337 GCA_964202645.1 Alphaproteobacteria bacterium
CGAAAAACACGACGCGCCGAAGGGTCCGCTCGAGCTCGGCTCGCTCGCCGCGCGGGTCGTCGGCGAATTCGCCGGGCAAGGCCGCGCTGACCGCCTGGTGCTCGACAAGCCCGAGGCGCGGGTTACGGTCGCAGGCGAGGCTAACCAGCTCGAACAACTGCTGCGCAACCTGATCGACAACGCGCTGAAATATGGCGAATCGTCGTCCCCGGTGACCATCTCGCTAGCGATCGAGAACGGCGACACCGCCCGGCTCACCGTTGCCGACCAGGGCCCGGGTATCCCGGCCGAGCACCTGCCGCATCTCACCCGCCGGTTCTACCGCACCGATCCCGGCCGCAGCCGCGCCGCCGGGGGCACCGGGCTTGGTCTGGCCATCGTCAAACACATCGTCGAGCGCCATCGCGGCAAGCTCGATATCGAAAGCGCCAGCGGCGAAGGCGCGCGTTTCATCGTCCGGCTGCCGCTGCTGGCAGAGAGCGCGCCGGGCGAGGCCTGAGCGCCACGGCGATGACCCGCTTTGCCCTGACACTCGAATTCGATGGCACGCCCTTCATGGGCCTCCAGCGCCAGACCAACGCCCCGTCGGTGCAACAGGCGGTCGAGGACGCGGTTCATGCTGTGACCGGCGAACGGGCGGTCCTGTGCGCCGCCGGGCGCACCGATGCGGGCGTCCATGCGCTCGGCATGTCCGCGCATGTCGATGTGACCAAGCAGATTGCCCCGTTCCGCCTGATGGAAGCGCTGAACGCCCGGCTGCGCCCCGCCCCGATTGCGGTCATCGCCTGCGAGGCAAAGCCCGACGACTGGCACGCGCGGTTTTCATGTCTGGGGCGCAGTTATCTCTACCGGATCATCAACCGCCGCGCACCGCTGGCGCTGGAGGCGAACCGCGCCTGGCAGGTGCGCAAGCCACTGGATGCCAGCGCCATGCACCGCGCCGCGCAGGCGCTGGTGGGCAGCCACGATTTCACCACCTTTCGTTCAGCCCATTGCCAGGCCGCAAGCCCGGTCAGGACGCTGGACCGGCTCGCTGTGCGGCGGGAGGGGGAATTGCTGCTGATCGAAGCCGAGGCGCGCAGCTTCCTGCAGCATCAGGTCCGCTCAATGGTTGGCTGCCTGGCGCTGGTCGGACTGGGGCGCTGGGAGGAGGCCCGCATCGCAGAGGCGCTGGCGGCGCGCGACCGGACCGAACTGGGGCTCAATGCACCAGCGCATGGGCTGTATTTTGTTGCGGCGCGGTATTGAGGCCGGGAGGAATCACCCTTTCCCGACAACGCTTTCCGGCAACTCCGTCCCGAACACGCGCTGGTAGTATTCCGCCACCAGCATCCGCTCGGTCTCGTCGCACTTGTTGAGGAACGAGAGGCGGAACGAGAAGCCCGGATCCTTGAAGATCGCGGTGTTCTGCGCCCAGGTGATCACGGTGCGCGGGCTCATCACGGTCGAGATATCACCGTTGATGAAGCCCTGACGGGTGAGATCGGCGACCTTGACCATATCGGAGACCAGCTTTTCGTCCATGCCATGGGTCTTGGAGAGGACGATCTTGCTTTCGACCGCAGCGGGCAGGTAGTTCAGCCCGACGACGATGTTCCAGCGGTCCATCTGGCCCTGGTTGATCGCCTGGGTGCCATGATAGAGCCCGCTGGTGTCACCAAGGCCTACAGTGTTGGCGGTAGCGAACAGGCGGAACCACTTGTTGGGGCGAATCACCCGGTTCTGGTCGAGCAGAGTGAGCTTGCCTTCGGCTTCAAGCACGCGCTGGATGACGAACATCACGTCAGGCCGGCCGGCATCGTATTCGTCGAACACCAGCGCCGTCGGCGTCTGCAACGCCCAGGGCAGCAGGCCTTCGCGGAACTCGGTCACCTGTAAACCATCGCGCAGCACGATGGCATCGCGGCCGATCAGGTCGATTCGGCTGATGTGGGCATCGAGGTTGATGCGGATGCACGGCCAGTTGAGGCGGGCGGCGACCTGTTCGATGTGGGTTGACTTGCCAGTGCCGTGGTAGCCCTGGACCATCACGCGGCGATTGTGGGCAAAGCCTGCAAGGATCGCCAGGGTAGTGTCCGGATCGAACACATAGCTTCCGTCGAGATCAGGCACGCGCTCGTCCGCCTCGGAAAATGCCGGCACCATCATGTCGATGTCGATGCCGAAGACCTCGCGCACTGAAAGTTCACGGTCGGGCGCGTCCAGAATCGTGGTGGCGCGGCTGTCTGGCTGGATGTTTGGAATATCGGTCATAAGCGCAATCGCCTATACGCGAGCGCGCGGTGCTGCAATAAGCATTGCACTTGAAATCCTTCATCGCTGGAGCGAACGCATGAAACTTTATGGCGCGTTGCTTTCTCCGTTCGTCCGCAAGGTTGCGCTGATCGCGGCGGAAAAGGGCATTGCCTATGAATTGGTGCTGTCCAGTCCGGGCAATCCCGACCCGGATTTCGCCAAGGCCAGCCCTTTCGGCAAGATCCCCGCAATTCGCGACGGCGACTATATGCTCGCCGATTCGAGCGCCATCGTGCACTATCTCGAGGCCAGGCAGCCTGCCCCGGCGATGCTCCCGTCTGAACCGCAGGCGCGCGGGCGCGCGGTGTGGTTCGACGAATTTGCCGATACCATACTTGCCGAAGCCGGCCTCAAGATCGTGTTCAACCGGCTGGTTGCGCCGCGGCTGTTGAAATTGCCCTATGACGAGGAAGTGGCGAAACAAGGCGAGGCGGAATTGCCGGCGATCCTCGCCTATCTTGAAAGCGCAGTGCCGCAACAAGGCTGGCTCGCGGGCAATTTCAGCCTTGGTGATGTCGCAGTCGCCTCGATGCTGCGCACCTTGACCTATGTCGGCCATCTCCCCGATGCGGCTACATATCCGCGCACGATGGCATGGTATGCCCGTCTAGGCGAGCGCCCCGCCTGGCAACAGGTCACTGCGCAAGAAGCGCCGATCGCCGAGCGCCTTGGGGTCAAGTTTTAGGCAACGGCGCGGAAATCGGTTGCCCGGCAGGCGCGGTCACGGCCGTCGCTCTTGGCGCGATAAAGTGCTGTATCGGCTAAGCGATATAGGCGCTTCCAGTCGTCTTCGCTGGCCACTGAGCCATCGGCAAAACCGACGCTCATGGTCACCTGGATGCCCTGCGGCATAGCGCAGTTGCGAACCGCAGCGAGCAACATGTCCGGCGTACATTCGTCGTAAGCGCTCATGGGCAATAACAGCGCAAATTCCTCGCCGCCCAGACGCACCGCGAGGCTGCGCGCAGGGCAGCATGCCTGAATCGCGCTGGCGACGGCGTGCAGCACATCGTCGCCGCCGGCATGGCCAAGCCGGTCGTTGACCAATTTGAAGTGATCGATGTCGATCAGGAGCAGTCTCTGGCGCGAGGTGCGGCCGATCGCGAGATCGAGGAAGGAGCGACGGTTGAGCAAGCCGGTTAGCGAATCAGTTGCAGCCAACCGCCGCGCGACCTGTTCGCCGGCGCGGGCGTCGTCGCGCTCATAACTGAGTTCGCGAAGCCGAGCCGTCACCAGCAATGAACTGACCAGGGCTTCCAGCGACAGGGCCAGCAGATTGCCGTTGTCGAGCCAGAAACTGTAACCCACCACGTCAAAGCCGTGCATCGCCCGCAACAACGAAGTGATCAGCGGGGCACTCCATGCCGCAATGACCAAGGGCAGATAGGGGCTCTTGGCGCGCCATGCCTGCACCAGAACTGACGGCACAAGCAAGATCAGCCCGAGAATCGCAACCATATAGGACCGATCGAGCAGATGCATCTGCCAGGGCGATAGGAAAACCACTGCCGCAGCGGCGATGCCTCCCAGCGCGGTGACCGCCACAATTGCCCGATCAAGCTTGCGACCGACAACCCTGCTGCCAAAAAAGTGCCGGGCGAACTGCAGCGCCAGCGCTGCTGTCAGCATCATAAAGGCATAATTGAGCCGGAGGCGCACCGTACTATCGAGCACCGGGAACATGATGTCGAGCAAGCCTGATGACGTGTAGGTATAGGCCATCAGCGCACCGACCGTACCGCAATAGTAAAGCTGGAAGCGATGGCGCATCGAGGCCCACAGAGCCAGATTGTAAACGATCAGCGCCAGCGCCAGTCCGGCAAAGGCCGAATTGAGTATGGTCATCTGGGTGCGCAGTTCCTGGCTTCGGCTGCGCTTCATCAGCCGGGGGTCGACGACCAAGCCCAGCAGATTGGCCGCGCCACGCACTTCGATAAAGGCCGTATCCAGCGGCGCGGCATACGCCGGAACCGGCACTTCAAAAACCGCGCCTATGGTCAGAGCCTTGCTGATGTGACCCGCGTCAAAATCGAACTGCGACTCGCCGCCATCCACATAGCGGAAGATCGCCCGCGCGCTGTTCTGCCAGACGCTCGATATGCGCAGAACCAGCGGATCTGCCGTTTGCGATCTTTCAAGAGGGAAGCGCAGCCGCACGACAAAATCGCCGTTGCCAAGACTGCTCTGGTTGACCTGGCAGTCAAAAGCCTGCGGTCTGGCGATTACTTGCGCGGCCGATTGGCCAGCGGGAATCCGGGCGATGCAGCTCTCGACTGGCTGGGTTTCGGCATGCGCAGGCGCGCTCGCGATCAACGCAAGCAGGGCAAGCGCAAACGCCTGCATAAGTCGGACCAACCACAGCACGCTATGGTTTTAGCGAGCGAAGCCCAAATTCGGGTTAACATCGCGCCACTTCGCAGCCGGCGGGGCGCAAGCCTGCGATTGAGGCCTAATGCGCTTTTGCTGGCAAGTGAAACAGGTCAATGAACCGCGCGGCCACGGCAGCATCGCCCGACACGCTAAGGCCGGTAGCGGCCAACTCGTCAGCCGGAATCTTGCCATAGATCAGCGCAGCAATCGGCGGGGCCGAAGGTGCCGCAATAACGAATCCGGGCAGCTCGGGCTCGCCGCGCTCGGCGCGCAGATTCCCGCCGGCGACTGCGACAACAAACTGTTCGGTACCAACAACGATTCCAGCGGTCAGCGACAAGTCAGCTGCCCTTGTCGCATCAAACATGGTGCGAAAGCTCATGATCAGCGAGGCGGCGGACAGCGGCAGCGCCGGATCATGATCGGGCGAGCAGGCGGCCCAGCGTCCCAGCGCCTGGATCGATTCCTCAGCGCCATAGCCCCATTTGGTCAGCTCATAGATCTGCGCTGCGGATGGCGGTGGCAACTGGCGCCGCTGTACGATTCCGGCCCGCTCAAGCCCTTCCAGTCGTTCGGTCAGCACTTTGGCGCTGATCGAAGGCAGCCCGCCGCGCAGATCGCTGAATCGCCGCCCGCCGAACATCAATTCGCGTATGATCAGCAGCGCCCAACGCTCGCCGATCAACTCGAGCGCAAATGCCGTGCCGCAAGCATCGTCATACCACTTACCGTGCGACTTAGTTTCTTTTTGTAACTTCATTGTTGCTTTTTGTAACTCACAGGGGCACGAAGATGCAAGTGCGATTCGAATACCTAGGAGAGTCCAGCGATGGCCAGAATGATAATCGTCAATTTACCGGTGGCCGATTTGCCGCGGGCGATGGCCTTTTATGCCGCGCTGGGTTTCACTAATAACCCGCAGTTTACCGACGAAACCGCCGCCTGCATGGTCTGGAGCGAAGCGATCAACGTCATGATCCTGACGCACCAGAAGTGGAAGACTTTCACCACAAGGCCGATCCCTGATTCGGGTTCAAATGAAGTGTCGCTGGCGCTGACCTGCGACGACAAGGACGAGGTGAATCGCCTGGTCGAAGCCGGAGCTGCCAGCGGCGGGACCGCCGACATCAACCCGCCCGAGGAGCACGGCTTCATGTACCAGCGCACCATCGCCGATCCCGATGGCCACGTCTGGGAACCGTTCTGGATGGACCCGGCAGCGGCCCAACCAGCTGCGTAACGACGGAGAAGGCGACATGTCATTCCAGGCATATCTCGACAACACCCAGGCCAAGACCGGAAAATCACCCGCCGATTTCAAGGCCATGGCAGCGGAAAAAGGCTTCGCTGACAGCAGCGGCCTGACCGCCGGCACCAAGGCGGGCGCCATCGCCGACTGGCTGAAAGCCGATTTCGGCCTCGGCCACGGCCACGCAATGGCGATTGTCGCATTGCTGAAGGGCAAGAAGGACTGAGGAGACGGGCTATGACCTACATCGAAGGTTTCGTGATCGCGGTGCCAACCGCGAACAAGCTGCAGTTCGTCGATCATGCCACGACCTGCGACGCTGTGTTCATCGAGCACGGCGCGAACAAGGTCGTCGAATGCTGGCAGGACGATATTCCCACGGGCAATACCACCGACTTCTATCGCGCGGTCGATGCCAAGCACGACGAATCGGTCGTGTTCAGCTGGATCGAATGGCCCGACAAGGCAGCCCGCAGCGCCATGGAAGCACAAATGGACGAATTGATGAAGATCGACGAGCGCTTCGATCCGGCAAAGAACCCAATGCCGTTCGATGGCAAGCGCATGATCTACGGCGGATTCCAGCCGATCGTTGAGGAAGACACAGCGACGCCAGGCAGCCATGTCCAGGGCTTCATCCTCGCGGTTCCCGCCGCGAACAAGGAGGCATACCGTAAGATGGCGCAGGAAAGCTGGCCGATGTTTCAGGAGTTCGGCGCGCTGCGGCTGGTCGAATGCTGGGACGATGATGTGCCCGAAGGCAAGCTCACCGATTTCCGCCGTGCAGTGAAGGCCGAAGCGCATGAGAAGGTGGTGTTTTCGATCATGGAATGGCCCTCTCGCGAAGTTTGCGCCAAGGCGCATGAACTGATGATGCAGGACGAGCGGATGGCGGCGATGCCGGAAATGCCTTTTGACGGAAAACGCATGGTTTTCGGCGGCTTTTCGCCAATCGTTGAGCTGAGCACACCCAGCAAGGGAGAATGACCATGACCAAACTGCAAGGCAGCTTCATCTGGTATGAGCTCATGACGACCGACCCCGTCCGCGCCAAGGCCTTCTACGATGCGGTTGTCGGCTGGGACATCGACGCGCAATCGGCTAGCCCTGACATGGACTACCGGATGATCAATCGCGCCGATGGCGGCATGACGGGCGGCGTGTTCGCGCTCAACGACGAGATGCTGGGCCACGGCACCAAGCCTTGCTGGCTCGGCTATATCGGCGTTGACGATTGCGATGCCGCGGCCAAGGCAGTTGAGGCTGCAGGGGGCAAAGTGTTGATGCCGCCGATGGACGTTCCCATGGCCGGGCCCATTGCTATGGTTTCCGATTGCTGCGGTGCGGGCTACTATATCATGGCGCCTGCCCCGCCCCCCGGCGGCGGAGAGAGCACGGCCTTCTCGCTTGACGGTCTGGGCGCATGCGGCTGGAACGAGCTCTATGCAGGCAATCAGGACAGCGCGCTCGCCTTCTACACCAGTCTTTATGGCTGGACGCTGCCTGAACCGATGGACATTGGCCCGATGGACAAATATCAGTTCATCGACCACGACGAGGTTACCGTGGGCGCGATTATGGGCAAACCGCCGCATATGCAGGTGCCCGGCTGGAACCACTATTTTCGCGTCGCCAGCATCGACACAGCAAAAACAGCGATCGAAGCGGGTGACGGCACGGTGACCAACGGCCCGATGGAAGTGCCAGGCGGCGATTGGGTGATCAACGGCGTCGACCCGCAAGGCGCGGCCTTCGCGCTGGTCGGCGCGAAGTAGATCTGAGATGGCCGATTACACTTTCTACACCCAGCCGATGTCGCGCGGCCAGATCGCGCGCTGGGCGCTGCATGAGGCCGGGGCGGACTACGAACAGGTGATCGTCGTCCTCAAGGACAAACCCGCCGCGCTGTTCGAAGTCAATCCGATGGGTAAAGTCCCTGCGCTGGTCCACCATGCCCCGCGTGGTGACCGGACGATCACCGAAGGTGCGGCGATCTGCGCCTATCTGGCCGAGGTCAATCCGGATGCTGATCTCCTGCCCTATGACGATGAGACCGCCGACTACTACCGCTGGCTGTTTTTCGCCGCCGGGCCATTGGAATCAGCTATTGTCAGCACCTACCTCGGCTTTGCCCCCAAGCCCGAGCAGGAAATGACCGCTGGCTGGGGCAACTATGATCGTACAATGACAACGCTCGAAGCGCATTTCGACCGCAACGATTACGTCTGCGGCAAGCGCTTCACTATGGCCGATGTCTATGTCGGCAGCCAGCTCGACTGGGGGCTCAATTTCGGCTCGGTGCCGCCCAACGAAGCCTTCGTCGGCTATGTCCAGCGACTTCAGGCGCGCGCGGCCTACAAGGCGGCAAAGGCAATCGATAATGCCCTGATCGAAGAGAGCCGCAAATGATGCTTGTCCTCTATGGCCACCCGTTCTCCAGCTATACCTGGAAAGCGCTGATCGCACTCTATGCCAATGAGACACCGTTCGAATTCCGCATGGTCGATGGCGACCACCCGGACCATGTCGCACTGGTCCAGCAGGCCTCGCCGCAAGGCAAGTTTCCGGTGCTAGCTGACGGCGAAAACCTGATCTTCGAGGCGAGCTCGATCATCGAATACCTCGCCAATCACCACCCGGGTCCCGAAATGCTGATTCCGGACGATCCCGAGGCCGCCATTGCCATGCGCATGCTCGACCGGGTGTTCGACAATTACGTGATGAACGTGATGCAAGTGGCGGTCGACGAATGTACCGCCCATCCGCAAGCTCCCGATCAGGCCAAAATCGAGTCTGTCCGCGCGAAATTGCGACGCAGCTATGCCTGGCTCGACGGCTGGCTCGCATTCTACCCCGTATCCGGCCAGATCACGCTGATCGAATGTGCCGCAGCGCCCTCGCTGTTCTATGCCGACTGGACCGAACAGATCGGCGATGCCTACCCCCGACTCGCCGCCTGGCGCGCGCACCTCAACGGCCTGCCCGCCGTGTCGCGCTGCATTGAAGATGCGCGGCCTTACCGCGCGTTTTTCCCGCTCGGCGCGCCGGATCGGGATTGAAAAGGACCCACACCATGACTGAACTCTCGATCACCCGCTTCATTGCCGCGCCGCCCGAAAGGGTCTGGCAAGTCATGACCGAACGGCAAACCGAATGGTGGTGCCCGGTGCCCTGGCGCGCCGAGGTGGTCGTTCAGGAAAAGCGCGCCGGCGGTCGGTGCGACATGGTATTCAAAGGCCCGGATGGCGAAGAAGAGCCGCAGAATGGCATGTACCTCGCCTGGGACGAGGGTCGCCGCTTCATCACCACCGACGCCGTGACCGCCGACTTCATCCCCGCCGGCCCCTTCATGATCGGCATCTGGGAAGTGGCGCCGGAAGGAGATGGAACCCGTTACACCGCAACCGCCCGCCACTGGACCGAAGAGGCCTGCAAGCAGCACGCGGACATGGGGTTTGCCGAAGGCTGGGGCGCGTGCGCTGATCAGTTGCAGGCCTTGTGCGAGGCGCAGTGATCAGAATTACCCGAAAGCCGCCGCTTTCCTGAGCAGTTGATATGCCTCGACCACGCCCTGAAGCCGCGTCTCGTAACTTCGGTCGCCGCCGTTGCGGTCAGGATGGTAGCGGCGAACCAGATCGGAATAGCGACCACGCAGCGCCTTGCGATCAGCATCGAGCGGCAGTCCCAGCACATCAAGTGCGCGGCGCTCCTCTGGCGAAACCACGCGCCCGTCTTTGCGTTCGGCGGGCATACGCATCCGCATGTGATCTCTTGCACGCGCCGAAATCGCCTCAAGCGGATCGGTGTAATCGGCCCAGCGCGGGGGGGAATCGATCCCGGCTGTCGGCGAAAAGGCGCGGGTCTCTCGCTCCTAGCCGTGGAGCGGCAATTGTGCGGCGTAAATCTCCTCAGGGCTCATGCCGGAGAAATAATCATAGCCGGCGTTGAACGCGCGGACATGGTCGAGGCAGAACCAGCGATAGTCGCCCGGCCCGTCAAAACCGGGCGCACGACCGCCCGGCGCGCGGAATTCGCCGGGCTCTGTGCACCCTGGCCAATCGCATTGCCTGCCTTGCGCCTCGCGGCGCCCATGGAATCGGTCGTGCTTCACAGGCTGTCAAATGCCGCCCAATGCGCTAGATGTGAAGCCATGACCGGACCCCTCGCTCAAGAAATCGCCGCACTGCTCACTGCAGAGTTCGCGCCGACCAGCCTCGAAGTGATCAACGACTCTGCCCGCCACAGCGGTCATAGCGGCGATGACGGCAGCGGCGAATCGCATTTCACCGTCGCAATCGAAAGCGCAGCCTTCGCCGGCGTCTCGCGGCTCCAGCGCCAGCGGCTGGTCAATGCCGCGCTCGGCGATATTCCCGGGCAGCGGGTTCATGCGCTGGCGATAAAGGCGCGGGCACCCGGCGAATGA
>CAXNKI010000017.1:0-10052 GCA_964202645.1 Alphaproteobacteria bacterium
CGGTCCATCTCGAGCCCGAACAGCGTCGCGACTCGGTCGCCGGGGCGCCACTCTGACACGCCCGGTCCCACCGCCTCGATTACGCCTGCTGCCTCATAGCCAATGGTCGACGGAAGCTGTCCGGGGGGCATGAATTCCCCGGCGCGGAAGTAGGCCTCGACCCGGTTGAGCCCGAAAGCGCCGACCCGGATGCGTACCTCGCCCGGCCCGGGCTCGCCAACTTCGAGCTCGTCGAGACGCAGCGCCCCGGGGCCGCCGAATGCGTGGAATCGAACTATCCTGGCCATGCCGCTATCCTCTCACAACTTGAACCCGCCGCTCGCCTCTATGCATTGCGCGGTCACCCAGCGCCCGAGCGGCGAGGCCAGTGCATAGACGATGTCGGCGATCTCTTCGGGCTGGCCGAAGCGCCGCAGCGCGGTTACGTCAGTGACGCCTTTGGCTGCGACCGGGTCCTGGACAATGTAATCATTGGTCGGCCCGGCAGTGAAGCCGGGAGAAATCGCATTGACCGTGATCCCGCGCGGGCCCAGCTCGGCGGCGAGCACGCGGGTGAAGGCTTCGACTGCCGCCTTGGCCATGGTGTAGACGATGATACCGGGATCGGTCAGCCGCGCACCGACCGAGGAGAGGTTGATCACCCGGCCATTGTCATTGAGGCGAGGATGCAGAGCCCTGGTCAGGAAAAAGGCCGCGCGCACATTGTTGGTCATCACGGTATCAAAGAAGGCCTCGTCGACATCGCGGATCGCCGCGTAGTCTCCGCCGCCGATGTTGTTGACGAGGATGTCGAGCCCGGGCGAACCGGTCCGGACGGTGAATTCGGCCTCGACGGCATTGGCCAGCGTTTGCGCTTCGGCTTCGCCCGATAACTTCGACTGGACTGGAAACGCATCTCCGCCTGCCGCGACGATCCGCGCCACAACCCGCTCCGCCGCCGCCCGGTCGCTGGCATAGTTGACAGCAACCAAGGCCCCGGCTGCCGCAAGCCGCTCGGCGATATGGCTGCCCAGCCCCCGGCTCGCGCCAGTTACCAGCGCGGTCTTGCCCGCGAGATCCTGCTCCATTCCCTCTCCCACCCTGGTTTCAGGGATTGCATTGCCGCTGCGGGTTACTCGGATCACCGACTAGCATATCGCGGCCATAGACGTCGCTTTCGATCGCCAGAGTACCATCCGCACGCCGGCCCGCAGTGAAATAGGCAATATATACCGGCAGAGCCTCCGGCAGAGCCAGGCTGGCCGTTTTGAGCGGCTCGGGCTCGGGAGGGGCTAGGCCCGCAAGCGTCATGCGCGGTGCCGCCTGGTCTGGCTTGGCGAGGCCGGCAAGCCGGTCGATCTGATTTCGCGTCATGGCGCCATCGAGCAGCGTCGCGGCAAAGCCCAGCGCATCGCTCACGCGCACGCAGCCATGACTGTAGGCCCGCCTGGTGTGGCTGAACAGGCTCTTGGCCGGGCTGTCGTGGAGATAGATGTTGTAGGGATTGAACATCGACAGCTTCATCTGACCCAGCGAATTGCCCCGGCCCGGCTTCTGGCGCCAGTGGCCCGAAGCGGTGCGCACATAGCCCCCGCGCGACGAGAATCGCCCGCCGTTTTCGGCGACGATGCTCGGGGGGATTTCCCACCACGGGTTGACGATGACATGGGTGATTGTCGAGGCGAAGACCGGTGTGGCGGTCGCTGGCTTGCCGACCACCGCCGGCCAACTTTGTACGCGCTCGCTCTGCCGCCACAGCCCAACCTCAAAAGCCGGGATATTGACCAGCACATAGTTCTCGCCGAGTTCTCGCGGCATCCAGCGCCAGCGCTCCAGATTGCGCGCCAGGGTGATCCGGCGGTTAGGATCAGTTTCAGCCACGTAGGCTGCCTGTAGCGCGGTGTATTCGGGATGTTTAGGGCGGACAGAGGCGAAGAAGTGATCGAGATTGGCGTCGCTAGACAGCGCCTGGCGCAAGCTGGCCTCAACCGTGCCGTCGTCCTTGTCGTCGGGAATGCGCCAGCCTCCACGCTCGACCGGATTGGCGCAACCATTGAGGTGCGCGCGTGCCAGTTTCAGCGCGAGCTCTGTCGCCGCCCGGTTGGCCGCGTCGCCGCTCCACAATCCACCGGCATTATCGAGCGCCGAAGTATCCAAAGCCGGAAAGGCTTCCTGAGGCGCGGCCGCCAGCCACTGCTTGAGACTGGAGATCTGGCCGCGCGACCAGCCGGGCGCCACAGGCCCGTCACCTTGCGCTGACCCGCAAGCAGCGAGCAACAAGGCAAGTGCTGGCGCGAATCTGCGCATTGCGGTCCGAACCCCCTGGTTGAAGCCGTGCCATGATGCACATAATCCCGGGCATTTGGAAATAGCGCGCCAGCGATTTTCGAACGGTTGCATTAGCGCTTGAACTCTGGTGGCTTTGTTTCAGCTCAAAACGACGGCGAGGATTGCAGGCGTGACTGGATTGCCCCCCACTGATCTTCCGGAGGCCGACCGTTTTGGCGCAGGCCGCACCGATAATCCTTACTGGAACGAAAGTGTCTGGTTCTCGCTGTCGATTCCCGAAAGCCGCATCCACGGCATGATCCAGTATTACTTCCGCCCCAACATGCATATGCTCAACGGCGGCCCGGTGCTGTGGGATGCTTCAGGGCTCCACCAGTGGAATTGCCTGCATTACCAGTGGAGCCATTTGCAGGCCTTGCCGGCGGGCGCGGAGAAGTTCTGCATGACCGCGCGCAATTCGCTGAGCGTCGCTGTGATCGAGCCGCTGACGCGCTACAAAATCGATTATGACCGCGACGGTCTGATGCTCGACCTGACCTGGCAGGCAGCCGGGCCCTGCCACGAACTCAATACCGGCGACCCCGGCCAGCAGGCGACTGCCAAGTTCCATATCGAGCAACCCGGACGGATGACCGGCACCGCACGGCGCCATGGCAAGGAGTGGCGGATCGATTGCCATTCGATGCGCGATACGTCGTTTGGCACGCGCGATTACGAATCACTGTCATTCGGCGGCTATTTCTGGGGCATCGCCGATCAGGGCAGCTTCCACGCGCTGTGCATGAATGAGGGTCATGGCTGGACCCGCGATGCCAGATGCATTGGCGGCTACATCATGCTGGATGGCGAAATGGCAAGTCTGGTCTCTGGCCGGCGGACAGTGCTGGACTATGGCCAGTTCGGGCCTTCGCGGGTTCGCTTTGAGGGCACCGACGCATTGGGGCGCAGCATGGAGGCGACTGGCACCATCGATCCCGGGCTCGTCTTCACCGGCTATACCGACCACACCGTGGTCTGGTCACTCGCCGAATGGCAGTGGAACGGGGCGACGTATTGGGGCGACAACCAGGAATTCTGCCCTGCCGAGCCATTTCGCCAGATGGCGCGCGGGGAAATCCGGCTGGGAGATGGCGCATGACTGGCCCAAAAACAGGCAAAGTCCTGATCGTCACCGGCACATCGGGCTCGGGCAAATCGACCGCCTGCGAATTGTTTGCCAAGCAGTCCGATGATTTCTGGCTGCTCTATGGCATCGATCATTTCCTCTCGGGCACCCTGCCAGCGAAATTCGGCCACCACGGCCCGCGCAGTCGCGAGGGAATCTATGCCCATCCGCTGGATGAGAACGATCCCGAGGGCCCGCTGCGCTGGAGCTTCGGCCCCAAGGGAGAAGCTGCCTTCCGCACGCTGCATGCCTGGGTCGCGGCTGCCGCAAACGAAGGCTGCAACATCGTGCTCGACCATTTGGCGATGACCGATCCACCGGTGTTGCAGGATCTGGTCTGGCGGCTGGAGGGCGTCGAAGTGCTCTTCGTCTGCCTCAAGCCGCCGTTCGCGGTGCTGGAAGAGCGGGTGTCCAATCGCAAGATGGACAAGCCGCTGCCAGTGGACATTCTGGGCGAAGATGTGGTGCGCAAGATCGTCGAGCGGCTGACCCGCCTGCGGCCATGGTTCTATGATGCGGTCTATGCCAACGAACTGTATGACCTGACGATCGACACCAGCTGCCACGCGCCTGAGGAGGTTGTTGCGATGATCGAGACGCGCATGGCCGAGGGGCCTGGCACGGCATTCGAGCAGCTGCGCGCGCGCTATCCGCGCGGCTGAATCCCGGCAAAGCGCCAGCCGAGCGTCTCGCCTGCGTGCCACGGCACAACTTCGCCGCCTGCCGCCGGGATGCGCGCGGGAACCAGATTGTCGGCGCGTTCCAGCACCACGTGCGCCTCGTTGAGCGGCAGGCCGTAGAAGCGCGGGCCATGCTCCGAGGCAAATCCCTCCAGCTTGTTCAGCGCGCCCTCTTCCTCGAATACGCTGGCATAGGCCTCCAGCGCATGCGGCGCGCAGAATATGCCGGCACAGCCGCAGGCGCTTTCCTTGGTGTGCACTTCATGCGGGGCGCTGTCTGTGCCGAGGAAGAAGCGCGGCGAGCCTGAGGTGGCCGCCTTGCGCAAGGCCTGCCTGTGCATTTCGCGCTTGGCCACAGGCAGGCAATACATATGCGGGCGGATGCCGCCGGCGAACATGGCGTTGCGGTTGATCTGTAAATGATGCGGCGTGATCGTCGCGGCCACATTGGCTGACGCCGCCATGACGAAGTCGGCTGCATCCTTGGTAGTGATGTGTTCGAACACCACTTTCAATGCAGGAAAGTCACGCAGCGTTGGGATCAGAACCCGCTCGATGAACACTGCCTCGCGGTCAAAGATATCCACTTCGCCGTCGGTTACTTCGCCGTGCACCAGCAGCGGCATGCCGATCTCCTGCATCCGGTCCAGCACCGGATAGATGCCTCTGATCGCGGTGACGCCGTGCGCGGAATTGGTGGTGGCATGCGCTGGATAGAGCTTGGCGGCGGTCAGCACGCCGAGCGCGAAACCGGCTTCCAGATCGCCGGGATCGGTCGCATCGGTCAGGTAGAGCGTCATCAGCGGGGTGAAGCCGCTATCTTTTGGCAGCGCCGCGATGATCCGGTCGCGATAGGCCGCGACATCGCCGGTAGTGGAGCAGGGCGGCGAAAGGTTGGGCATGACGATCGCGCGGGCAAACTGGCGCGCGGTAAATGGCAGGACATCGGCCAGCATTGCGCCGTCACGCAAGTGGACGTGCCAGTCGTCGGGCTGGCGCAAGACGAGGCGCTGCAGGGTGTCGGGGAGTGTGGCGGAGGGCTTGGCGGGATCATTCATCACCCCCCTTTCCTATGGGGCTTTGCCGAATTGGAAAGGGGCGAAATTGCTCTTTTCGCTTAATTTGCTGATTTCCCTCCCGTTTAGTCTTGCAGGACCGGTCGGGAGCCGGGGGAACATGGTTAACGTGAAATTAGCCTTGTTGCTTTATCTCCTGCCGCTGGTCCGAACAGAGGACGCAACCCAGATGACCGAAGCAATGATCAGTGCCGATGCCGCCCCGCAGCGCTCCTTCGAGGAGATGCGCGGCGCACAGCGCTTCACCCTGCTGATCCGCACGGCCAAGCTGGTCAGCGAAAGCGGGGAATTCCTTTGCATCATCCGTGACGTTTCGGCGACCGGTCTGCGCCTGCGCGTGTTTCATAAGCTTCCCGCCGACGCGCACATGGCGCTGGAGCTGGCGAACGGCGAAATCTATTTCATCGAGCGCGTCTGGGAGCGCGACAATCACGCTGGCTTCCGCTTTGCTACGCCGATTGATGTCGAAGGCTTCATCGCCGAAGTCAGCCCCTATCCGCGCCGCCAGCCCCGGTTGCGCGTGCAGTTTCCCGCTGTGCTTTCTGTCGGCGGCGAGGCCAGCGTTGCCACGGTACGCGATCTTTCGCCGCAAGGCGCCCGCATCGAGACCGCGCGCTTCCTGGCGATTGGCCAGCGCATCAAGTTGGAGGGCGATGGCTTTCCGGCAACCATCGCCAAGGTTTGCTGGCGTTCGGGCGCAGACTACGGGCTGGTCTTCGAACAGGTGTTCACGCTGGAAAGTCTGGCCGTGCTGGCCGCCGGGCTGCAAAATCTGCCCGAAGCGCCTGCCGCTTCAGCCGGCGGCGCAGTCCAGGCCTGACGTTCAGGCCGGTCTGAACGCCAGCGCATCGCCGTTCATGCAATAGCGCTTGCCCGTCGGGCGCGGACCATCGTCGAATACATGGCCCAGATGCCCGCCGCACTGCGCGCAGAGCACTTCGGTGCGCGGAATGCCCCCGTCCCAGTCAATCGCCGTGCCGATGGCGCCGGGCAGCGGTTGCCAGAAGCTGGGCCAGCCAGTGCGGCTGTCATACTTGGTCGATGAAGCAAACAGCGGATGGCCGTCGGCAACACAGACGAACGTTCCGGGACGCTTTTCGTGCAACAAGGGCGAAGTGCCAGCCACTTCGGTGCCCTTGCGGCGCAGGATCTCGAATTGGTCGGGGGTCAGTCGCCGCCGCCACTCGGCATCGCTGTATGTGACCGGATAGCTCTTGGCCTGGGCCGGGCCACCGCTGCAAGCGGCCGCCAGCGGCACGGCAGCGCTCGCGCCGAGCATGGCGAGGAATTTGCGGCGGGGTAAGGACGAGCGAGGCATGGGCGTTCTCCGGCAGGCAACGGGGCCTCCTGCAAGATCGCTATTCGTTCGCCCGATGCAAGGGGTTACAGCAAGACTATGCCGGTGCGCGCAGCTTGTCTTTGGCGAAGCGGGCAAAAAAGCCGCGCCGCTTGCCTGATCCGCCGCTTGACCCAGACTTCATCACCAGCTTGCGAAACATCGCCGCGCCAGTGCGGATCAGCAGGCCGATGCACAGCACCTGCCAGGCAAAGGCTGCGAGATGCGGCCAGATCGCCGGATCCTGCGCGGCGCGCGCCAGCATGGCATAAGGCGAGCTGAAAGGCACTGTGATAGCGATCCATTCCCAAACGCTGCCCGGCGCCGCAACTGCGAAACTGGCGATGAAAAAGAACACCAGCTGGACGAAGGTTATCGGCATCGACAGAGTCTGCACTTCGCGCACTGTTGTCGCCATCGAGCCGATGGCGAGGAACAGCGAGCCGATCAGCAGATAGGCCATGGCGAAATAGGCAATGCCGAGCGTGATGAACAGCGGCCAGCCAACTGCCGGTTCTGGCAGGCTTGGCACGCCTTCGCCGCCAAGCAGGAAAATCGCGCCGCCCGCCGTCGCCCAGACAGCGATGCCGACAAACGAGACCGCCAGCATGGCAAACAGCTTTCCGAGGAACACCGCGTCCATCGGGATCGCCGCGGCGAGGATCTCGATGATCTTGTTGCCCTTCTCCTCGACGAGGTTGGACAGCACCATGCCGGCGAGCAGCATGGTCAGCAGGAACAGCAGCAATTGCCCGGCCTGCGCCGTCATCACCTGGCCCTGGCGCTGCTGGGCGGTGTTGGTGGCCATCGCCGCGAGCCCGACCTCGGGATAGGCCGATGGCGCGCGGCCCAGCGCCTGCGCGGCAAGCATCGAGACAGGGCCCTGCCACTGGCCGATGCGTTCGGCCGTGCCGGTGAGCCTGGGAGCTTCGAGGCTGCCAGTGACGATTGCGGCCGCATTGGCCTGCTTTGCCGCCAGCGCAGCGGCGGCATCGAAGCTTTCGCCCAGCCGGACTTCACGAATCACCGCCAATTCGGGCAAGGCATCGCCCACGCGCGGCGCCAGCGCCCGGCGGGCTGCAAGCAGGGCATCGGCATCTTGCGCTGTCATGGCTATGCCGAGCACCGGCTGGGCGGCGCTGGCCTGCACGCGCTGGCCGATGCCGCCGGCAAAGCCGCCGACGATGACCGGGAACAGCGGACCCAGCAGAAAGAAGATGAAACTGCGGCTGAACAGGATTGCGGTGAAATCGCGTCGCGCGATGACCATCGCCGCGGCCCAGGTGGAAAGGCGGCCGCCGATTTGGTTGGTGCTCATCGTGCGATCTCCTCGCCGAGGTTTTCTTCCAGCGCCCGCGCTGCGGCCTCACCGGCAATCGCAACGAAGGCATCGTGCAGCCCGGCGCGCTCGATCGACAGCGAGAGAATCCCCGCCTCGCCTTCGATGAGCGCGCGCAGCAGCGGCTCGATTCCGGTTTCGGGCAAGGAAAACAGCCAGAAATTGCCTTCATGGCGTGCGTCTTGCGGCAATGCCTTTCGCCATGGGCCATCGGCAGCGCGTGTCTCCAGCCGGACTTGCGGGCGAATGCGATCACGCGCGACATCGACCGGGCCGGCAAACGGGACTTTGCCCCCGGCAATGATCGCCACTTCGTCGCACAGCCGCTCGGCATGGGCGATGACATGGGTCGAGAAGATAACGGTGGTGCCGTTTTCCGCCAGCGCGCGGATCATCCTTTCGAGCTTGCCCTGGTTGAGCGCGTCCAGGCCCGAGAACGGCTCGTCGAACACCACCAGCCGCGGTTCATGCACCAAAGTTCCAAGCAACTGCACTTGCTGCGCCATGCCTTTGGAGAGCTGGCGGATCTGTCGATCGATGGCATAGCCCAGGCCATGCTCCTCAAGCAGGGCTTTGCCGCGCTTGCGCCCTTCGGCGAGCGGCAGACCGCGCAACGCGCCAATGAAGGCGATGGCTTCGTAGGTTTTCATAGTTGGATAGAGCCCGCGCTCTTCGGGCAGATAGCCGATGGCATGGGCAACATCGTGCGGACGGTCAGCGCCGAGGATACGCCGCGTGCCGCCATCGGGCTCGATGATGCCGAGCAACATGCGCAGCGTCGTTGTCTTGCCCGCGCCATTCGGCCCCAGAATGCCGTAGATCGCGCCCTCGGGCACGGTCAGATCGACACCATCGACCGCAGTGAAGCCGTCGAACCGCTTGACGAGGCAGCGTGCCTCGATTGCTAGCGGGCGGCCAGATGCGTTGCCGGCCACTCGCCAATCTCCTAAGTCATGTTTCATGGACCCGGCTGTTAACCAGACCGAGTGAACAGGAGCGGCAGCAAGTTTGGTTAACGCGGTGGTCATGGATGGTCTGAGGAGCGACCTGGAGGCCGAAGCGCGGCGGCTGGGCTTCGTGGCTTTCGGCGTGGCTGGTGCGCGCGAAGACAGTGAGGCGGCAGAGCGGCTGGCGGGCTGGCTGGACGCAGGGATGCACGGTTCGATGGACTGGATGGCCGCGCGCGAGCATCATCGCCGGAGTCCTCAAGGCCTGTGGCCCGAGGCGCGGAGCGTCATCGCGCTGGGCATGTCCTATGCCCCTGCCCATGATCCGCTGGCACTCGCTGACACGCCGACCCGCGCGCGCATATCGGTTTACGCGCAAGGCGCGGACTACCATGACGTAGTCAAGAAGGCGCTGAAGGCGCTCGCCCGATGGCTGGTTGCCGAAGCTGGGCGGCGCGGGCTGGAAGATGCCGGCGTGAAAGTGTTCACGGACACGGCGCCAGTCATGGAAAAACCACTCGCCGCCGCCGCTGGGCTAGGCTGGCAGGGCAAGCACAGCAATCTGGTCAGTCGGGAGCATGGCTCATGGTTGCTGCTCGGCGAAATCTACACGACGCTGGACTTCGCTGCCGATGTGCCCGGCACGGACACATGCGGCTCGTGCAACGCCTGCCAGACCGCCTGCCCGACCGACGCCTTCCCCGCACCCTACCGGCTCGATGCCCGGCGCTGCATTTCCTACCTCACCATCGAGCACAAAGGCCCGATCCCCGAAGAGTTCCGCGCGGCGCTGGGCAACCGCATTTATGGCTGCGATGATTGTCTCGCGGTCTGCCCGTGGAACAAATTTGCCAGCGCCGCTGCGGCCAACAAGGCCTTCTTGCCCCGCGCAGAATTGGCCGCGCCGCGCCTTGCCGAATTGCTGACGCTGGACGATCCCGGGTTTCGCAAGCTGTTTTCGGGGTCGCCGATCAAGCGGATCGGGCGGAACCGGTTTATCCGCAATTGCCTCTATGCAGCGGGCAACAGCGGGCATCCGGCCTTGCTTGGTCAGATGGAGAGCTTGCTGTGCGATCCAGACCCGGCGGTTGCCGAAGCGGCAGCGTGGGCGTTGCGCAAACTGGCGAACCTTGGCGCCGGGCCTTCGACAAGCTCAGGCTGAGCTTGTCGAAGCACGCGCGCAATTTTCTCAGACCGGCATCAGCTCCTTGAGCGGCACTCCCGCATCACCCAGCCTCGCC
>CAXNKI010000018.1:0-10022 GCA_964202645.1 Alphaproteobacteria bacterium
CGCTGGCGCGGGGCGGCGCCGGTGCACCGGGCGATCCTTGCCGGCGACGAAGCGACCGGAGTGACAATCATGCGCATGGAAGCCGGGCTCGATACCGGGCCAATGCTCCTGAGCGCCGAAACGCCGGTTGGCGGCAAGACTGGCGGTGCGCTGACGGAAGAACTGGGAGCAATGGGCGCCAGGCTGATCGTTGAGGTGCTGGGCGATCTTCAGCGCTATAGCGAAATGCCCCAGCCAGAAGATGGCGTCACATATGCGAGCAAGATCGACAAGGCAGAAGCCCGCCTCGACTTCTCCCGCAGCGCCGCCGAAGTCGAACGCCAGATCCGCGCATTTACCCCTGCCCCCGGTGCTTTCTTCGAGCTGGATGGCGAGCGATACCGGGTGCTAGCGGGCGACGTGGTGGCCATGCAGGGTCAGCCCGGCACTGTGCTTGACGACTCGCTGACCATTGCTTGCGGCAGCGGCGCGATCCGGCCCGGCCTGATCCAGCGCGCGGGCCGGCCCGCCATGGAGACTTCAGCACTGCTGCGCGGCAGGTCAATTCCACAAGGCACCTGGCTGGGATGACCCCGCCGTCAACCTCATGTCACTTGTATGTCATAAACCAGACGTATCGGCGTCGGAATAAAGTCACCGAATCGTAATGAAGGGAATGCCAAAGTGTCCAGATTGATCCGCGGATCGGCCCTGGCATTGGTGGTTTCCACCGGTTGGGCCCTGCCCGCGCACGCCAGCGCCGCCAGCGACGCAGCTATCAGCCAAGAGCTGGCAGCAATGCGCGCGCAAATGCAGGCAATGGCCGCGCGGATCGACGCTTTGGAAGGCCAGCTGGTCGATGCCCGCAGCCAGGCAGCAGCAGCCCAGAGCAAGGCCGATGCCGCCAGCTTCGCTGTCGCAGCGATTCCGCCGCAAGCCGTCGTCGCGGCAACCGCAAATGCCAAGCAGGCGACCGAGATTACCTGGGACGGTGCCCCCCGAATCGCCACCAAGGACGGCTGGTCGTTCAAGCCGCGCGGGCGGCTGCAAATCGATGTGGCGGGCGTCAACGCCCCGCCGGGAATCGCTGCAACCGCCAGCCTTGGCATCGCCACCGAATTCCGCCGCGCATACATCGGCTTCGACGGGACCATGCCGGGCGGCTTCGGCTACCGGGTCGAGGCCGATCTCGCAAACAGCAGCGTCGATCTCACTGACCTCTATCTGACTTACAAGGCCAGTCCGAAACTCACCCTGACGCTTGGCCAGCACAAACCGTTTCAGTCGCTGGAGGACATGACCTCCGATCTGTTCACCAGCTTCATGGAACGCGCCGCCTTCAACAGCGGTTTTGGCTTTGAGCGCCGCGTCGGCCTCAGCGCCACCTATACCGACAGCCAAGTACTCGTGCAGGCTGGCGTCTTCGCCGACAATGCCGCCGACCTCAATTCTGACCGTAACAACAGCTACAGCCTCAATGGCCGCGTGGTGTTCATGCCGAAGATCGGCAAGGGCCAGCTCCATATCGGCGGATCGGCGCACTACCGCGACTTCAACGACGCCTCGACCACAGCCAGATATCGCGCCCGGCCTTTCGTCCACACCACCGATGTGCGCCTGATTGACACCGGCCTGTTCAGCGCCACCGGCGAGCGCAGTTTCGGCGCAGAGCTTGCCTATATCCGTGGGCGCTTTCACGCGACGGCAGAAAGCCACTGGATGACCGCGCTGCGCCCAAGCCTGCCCAATCCGACCTTCAATGGCGGTTATGCGGAAGTGGGCTATCTGCTGACCGACGATACCACCGCCTATAAGAACGGCGTCTATGACCGGATCAAGCCGAAGCGCCCGTTGGGCAAAGGAGGGCTTGGCGCGGTGCAGCTGAACCTGCGCTATGACTGGCTTGACCTGAACAGCGGCACGATCATTGGCGGACGCCAGCAAGTTGCCGCAGCATCGCTGGTCTGGGTGCCGACTGATTATTTCCGCTTTCTGCTGAATTATGGCCATCTCTGGCTCAACGACGCTGCCGCCCCGGCGGGCGGCGCGACCTCCTATGGCGCAGATACCATGGGACTGCGTGCCCAATTCGATTTCTGATCCACACCACCGATTGCACCCTGTCACAAACCTGTCATTGATCGCAGTCAGAGCGAGCTTGACCGATATCCCGGAGAACTACCCATGAAGAGTCGCATCCTTTTTGCCGCTGCCGCTTCTTGCCTCACGGTTGCCCTTGCCGCTTGCGGCGGTGGTGGCGGTGAAAGCGGTTCGCGCGAGCAGATCCGCGCAGTCGGTTCCTCGACTGTCTATCCGTTCGCCAAGGTTGTCGCCGATGCTTTCGCCAAGTCGCAAAGCGGCATGTCTTCCCCGATCATCGAATCGACCGGCACCGGCGCGGGCATCAAGCTGTTCTGCGGCGGGGTCGGCACCCAGTTTCCCGACATCGCCAATGCCTCGCGCCAGCTCAAGAAGTCGGAATATGACGATTGCGCCAAGAACGGCGTGACCGACATCGTCGAAATTCAGGTCGGACTTGACGGCATCACGCTCGGCGAGGCCAAGGGCGGGCTCTCGCTGCCATTGTCCCAGGCGATCATCTACAAGGCGATCGCGGCCAATCCTTTCGGCAAGCCTAACACGGCAAAAACGTGGAAGGATGTCGACGCATCGCTGCCTGCCGAACCGATCCTTGTTTACGGCCCGCCATCCACATCGGGAACGCGCGATTCGCTGAAAGAACTGATCCTGATCAAGGGCTGTGAGACCGATCCGGCGATGAAGGCGCTCAAAGACAGCAACAGGGAGCAGTACGACAAGATCTGCACCGAAGTGCGCGGTGATGGCGCCTATGTGGATGCTGGCGAGAACGACAATCTGATTGTCCAGAAGCTGGAAGCAAACCGCAAGGCAGTCGGCATTTTCGGCTTCTCCTATCTTGAGGAAAACATGGACAAGCTGCAGGGCCTGTCGATGAATGGCGTCGCCCCCAGCTATGCCGCGATTGCCGATTTCTCCTATCCTGGCGCACGGCCGCTCTACATCTACGTGAAGTCCGCCCATATCGCCGCGATAAAGGGTCTGAAGGAGTATGTTGCGCAGTGGGCAACAAGCTGGGGCAAAGACGGCGCGCTGGCCAAGGCAGGCATGGTCGTCGCACCTGACGCTGTGCAGGCGGCCAATGCCAAAATCGCCACCGAGCTGACCAAGCTCGATCCGGCGAGCCTCAAGTAAGACCGAACCCAGGAGCAACCGGCCCGTGTCACCCGTCATTCCGATACTCCTGGCCTTTGGCCTGGGCCTGATCGGCTGGCTGGCGGCGCGGGCGCGGGCGCGAACGTTCCGGCAGGTAAGCCAGCAAAGCGGGGGTCGCCGGCTCCACTCGCTTCCGGTCTATCACGGCTGGTTCGTGGCGCTGGCGATCATTGCGCCGGCGCTGCTGTTCGCTGCCATCTGGTCGTCGGTAACCCCGGGCCTTGCCGAGGCCGAAGCGCTGAAGTCGCCGGCCGCGGCGCAATTGCCCGCTTTCGGTTTTGAGCGCGACGCCATTCTCGCCGAAGCTCGGAACCTGGCGACTTCCCCCGGCGCGCCGGCATTCAACCCACTGTCCAGCCGACTCGCCGTGCCGATGCGCGCCGCGCAGGATTTCTATGGCACGATCGGCATCGTCGCGACCTTGCTGATCGGCTTTGCCGCCGGAACCCTTGCCTTCCTGCGGCTGCGGCCCGATTTTACCGCGCGCACCCAGGTTGAGCGGGCGATCATGGCCGGGCTGCTGCTGGCTTCGCTGATTGCGGTGCTCACGACATTCGGCATTCTCGCCTCGCTGGTGTTCGAAACCGGTCGTTTCTTCACCATGGTCAGCCCGGGCGATTTCCTGTTCGGAACCCATTGGGGGCCTGACCCCATGGCCACCCCCGGCCCCAATTCCGGAGATGATTACGGCGCAATTCCACTGTTCTGGGGAACCATCTTCATCGGCGCGATCATCGCGATGATCGTTGCGATACCGCTCGGGCTGATGAGCGCGATCTATCTGACGCAATATGCCTCAGCCGGCGTGCGGCGATGGATGAAGCCGATCCTCGAAATTCTCGCCGGTGTGCCCACCGTGGTCTATGGCTACTTTGCAGCACTTACGGTGGCTCCAGCGGTGCGCGACGCGGCACAGGCCATTGGCATTTCCAGCGCATCAAGCGAGAGCGCAATGGCCGCCGGGCTCGTCATGGGCATAATGATCATTCCCTTCGTTTCCTCGATGGTCGACGATTCGATAGCCGCGGTTCCCCAGGCGATGCGCGACGGGAGCCTGGCGATGGGCGCAACGACATCGGAAACCATCTGCCGCGTGCTTATCCCGGCGGCGCTCCCCGGCATTGTCGCGGGCGTTATGCTTGCGATCAGCCGGGCCATTGGCGAGACCATGATCGTGGTCATGGCTGCCGGCGCCGCCGCGCGGCTGACCGCCAACCCGTTCGAATCCATGACCACTGTCACGTTCCAGATCGTCGCCATGCTGACCGGAGAGGGCAGCTTCGATCATCCCGCAACGCTGTCTGCCTTCGCGCTCGGCTTCGTGCTGTTCTTGGTAACCCTTGCGCTGAACTATATTGCGCTGCGCGTAGTCAAGAGGTTCCGCGAAGCCTATGAGTGACAGCACCTCCCCGAGCTCCGCTTCGAAGGCGATGGACGCGCGGTTTACCGCAAGGCTGAAGCAGCGCTACGCATCGGAGCGCCGCTTTCGCGCAATCGGGCTTAGCGCTGTCGTGTTTTCGGCGCTGATGCTGGCCTTCCTGATCCTGACGATGACTTCCAGCGCAATCGGCGGATTCAAGCGGACGGAATTGCGTTTCCCGATCGATTTCGCCCAATCCGCGATGCCGCTCGATGCCGCACAGCTGTCGGCGCCCGATGCGCGCGACAAGCTGAAAGCGGCCGGGTTGCCTGATGTCATTGCGATGGCCGCATCGCAAAACGCCGGTGCCACGGCTGCCAGCGAAATCGGTGACGGAGCCTGGGGCGAAGTCGCAAACCAGCTGATTGCCGATCCTGGCCTGCTCAAGTCGACCGTCGAAGTCTCGGTGCCAGTGACCAACGATCTGGCAGCCGCCTTTCGCGGCGAAGGCCACGAAGAACTGCGGCCGCTCGCGGCGAGCCTGGCGCGCGAGGGCAAGCTGGTCAGCCGCCTCGATCTCGGCTTCCTCAGCCGCAGCGACGCCACTGACCCGCAAGCAGTTGGCATTTGGGGCGCGCTCAAGGGCTCGATGATGACCATGTTCGTTACTTTGCTGCTCGCCTTTCCGATCGGCGTGTTTTCAGCGCTCTACCTTGAAGAATATGCCCCGCGCAGCCGCTGGACCGACCTTATCGAGGTCTCGATCAACAACCTTGCCGCTGTGCCCTCGATCATCTTCGGCTTGCTTGGACTCGCAGTGTTTCTCTGGATCTTTCCGAACTACCGCTCCGCGCCGCTGATTGGTGGCATGACCCTGGCGCTGATGACCATGCCAGTGATCGTCATCTCGGGCCGCAATGCGATCAAGGCAGTGCCGCCTTCAATCCGCGACGGCGCTCTGGCAGTGGGTGCAAGCCGCGTGCAGACGGTATTTCACCACGTGCTGCCGCTGGCCATGCCAGGAATTCTGACCGGCACGATCATCGGCATGGCCCGGGCGCTTGGCGAGACCGCGCCTTTGCTGATGATCGGCATGCGCGCTTTCGTCGCAACGCCGCCTGACGGGTTGACGTCGCCGTCCAGCGCGCTGCCTGTGCAGATCTTTTTGTGGTCAGACGAAGTCAGCCGCGGCTTTGTCGAGCGCACATCGGCCGCGATCATTGTGCTACTGGTGTTCCTGCTGGTGATGAATGGGATGGCCATCTATCTCCGCAACCGTTTCGAGAGGCGCTGGTGACAGTCGAATCCATCAATACCGCTGGTGCCGTGAAGATTCGGGCGTCCGCCGTTTCGGTCTCCTATGGAGACAAGCGCGCGATCGACGAAGTGTCGATCGACATAGAAAACCGCCTCGTCACGGCCTTCATCGGCCCGTCGGGCTGCGGCAAAAGCACGTTCCTGCGCGCCTTCAACCGGATGAATGACACCATCGCGGGCGCGAAAGTGGAAGGCGAGATTCTGCTCGACGGGGAGGATATCTATCGTTCGGGGATGGACGTGGTGCAGCTGCGCGCGCGGGTGGGCATGGTGTTCCAGAAACCCAACCCTTTTCCCAAGTCGATCTACGAAAACATCGCCTATGGCCCAAAGATTCACGGCCTCGCCGCGGGCAAGGCAGAGCTTGACGATATCGTCGAGCGCTCGCTGCGCCGGGCAGGTCTATGGGACGAAGTGAAGGACCGGTTGCAGGACAGCGGCACGGCGCTTTCAGGCGGCCAGCAACAGCGGCTGTGCATCGCTCGCGCCATCGCGGTCGATCCCGAAGTTATCCTGATGGACGAGCCTTGTTCGGCACTTGATCCGATCGCCACCGCACGGATCGAGGAACTGATCGACGAATTGAAACAGCGCTACGCGATTGTCATCGTCACCCATTCGATGCAGCAAGCCGCGCGGGTTTCACAACGCACCGCTTTCTTCCATCTCGGCAAGATCATAGAAACCGGCGATACTTCGGATATCTTCACCAATCCTCGGGAGGAACGCACCAAGGATTACATTACCGGCCGATACGGTTAGGATAGCAAGAGATGGCAGAACATACAGTCAAGGCGTTCGACGAGGACATCACCCGCCTGCGCGGCCTGATCGCAGAAATGGGCGGCCTGGCCGAAGTCTCCATCGCCGAAGGCATGGAAGCGCTGATCAAGGGTTCGACCGAGCTAGCCGATCAGGTCATCGCTCGTGACAAACAGATCGATGCGCTGGAAGCCGAGGTCGACAAGCTGACGGTGCGCATCATCGCCTTGCGCGCGCCAATGGCCGATGACTTGCGCGAAGTGATCGCCGCACTGAAAATTGCCGGCGTGATCGAGCGCATCGGCGACTATGCCAAGAACATCGCCAAGCGCACCGGCCAGATCGAGGACCGCAAACGCTTCGAGCCGCTGACGCTGATCCCGGCCATGGCCGAAATCGCTGCCGGCATGGTCCACGACGTGTTGACCGCCTATGCCGCGCGAGACCCGGCGCTGGCCGTTGAAATCGTCGAGCGCGACGAGAAAGTCGATGCCTTCTACAATTCGATTTTCCGTAATCTTGTGAGCCACATGGTCGAAAACCCTTCGGCGATCAGCAGCGCAGCGCAGCTTCTTTTCGTTGCGCGCAACCTTGAGCGCATCGGTGATCATGCCACCAATGTCGCCGAAATGGTCTATTACGCAGCTACCGGCAATTATCTCACCGAGCGCGATGAACGGACGGCGAGCTGATGCCCGCACCTCGTCTCCTGTTGGTCGAGGACGACCAGGCCCTGGCTGAACTTCTGGAATTCCGTTTCAAGGCGGAAGGCTATGATGTGATCTCCACCAGCGACGGCGATGAAGCGCTGCTGCTGGCCAATGAACAGGCCCCCGATTTGGTGGTGCTCGACTGGATGATCGAAGGCACCAGCGGCATCGAAGTCTGCCGCCGCCTGCGCCGGACCAAGCAGACCGCGCATGTGCCGATCATCATGCTCACCGCGCGCGAGAGCGAGGACGACCGCGTGCGCGGGCTTGAAATCGGTGCCGACGACTATGTCACCAAGCCATTCTCTCCGCGCGAGTTGATCGCCCGTGTCGGCGCGATCATGCGCCGGATCCGCCCGGCGCTGGCCGGCGAGGCGCTCACGGTTGGCGATCTGCGGCTCGATTCAGTGGCGCACCGAGTGCTGCGTCGCGGTGAGAGCTTGACTTTGGGCCCGACGGAATTTCGCCTGCTGCGCTTCTTCATGGAGCACCCCGGCCGCGTATTTTCGCGCGATCAGTTGCTAGATGCCGTCTGGGGCACCGGCAGCGATATCGAGATGCGCACCGTCGACGTTCACATCCGCCGCTTGCGCAAAGCTATCGAACTACCCAATGCGCCAGATCCGGTTCGCACGGTGCGCTCAGCGGGCTATGCGCTGGAAGCGGTCTGAACGCCGGGATCGGGCATCCCGCCAAAGCGCTCGCGCCACTTCGCCATCGCTTCTTCACCGACAAACGGATTGTGCAGCCGCTCGCGGCCCATGGTCGATTGCTCGCCATGGCCGGGCACGAAGCCAACATCGTCGCCCAGCATGAAAAGCTTTGAACGGATGGACTCCACCAGCGTCGGCAAATCACCGTCGCCATGCTCCCATGCGCCGATACTCCCGCGAAACAGGATGTCGCCGACGAAAGCGTGTCGCTTTGCTGCACTGAAATAGGCGACGTGGCCGAGGCAATGCCCCGGGCAATGCAGCACTTCGAGCGTCTCCTCGCCGAAAGTCACCGTGTCGCCATGCTCCAGCCAGCGCGATGGCGCATAGCTGCGCGCGGCGGGCAGGCCGTGCTCAGCCGCCCATTCAGCCAGCCCGGCGATCACCTGGGCATCGCCAATGTGTGGGCCTTCGATCCGTGCGCCCGTAAGCTCGGCAAATTGCGCCGCGCCGCCGCAATGGTCGAAATGACCATGAGTCACCAGCGCCACTTCGGCGGTCAGGTCCATCAACTCGAGGAAGTTGATGATTTCAGGAACATCGCCGCCGGGATCGATTACTGCCGCGCGCATCGTCCGCTCGCACCACAGGATCGAGCAGTTCTGCTGAAAGCGCGTAACCGGGAGCACATCGAATTCCATTGCACCGCTTATCGCACCGGCTATCGATGATGCAAAGCGCAAGGATGAATCGCCCATGAAACTCGGACTCGAACTCGGCTACAGCGGCGCGAAAATGGCGCTGCCGATGGATCTCATCGTGAGGGCCGAGGAGCTGAGCTTCGATTCGGTGTGGACAGCCGAAAGCTATGGCTCGGACGTGTTCAGCCCGCTCGCCTATATCGCCGCGCTCACCAAACGCATTCGCTTGTGCACCGGCATCGCCCAGCTTGCCGCGCGCACTCCGGCCAATTGCGCGATGACCGCGCAGACCATCGAGGAACTTGCCGGTCGCGGACGGATGGTGGTCGGCCTCGGCGTTTCAGGGCCGCAGATCGTCGAAGGCTGGTATGGCCAGCCCTGGGGCAAACCCGCAACCCGCATCCGCGACTATGTCAGCATCATGCGCAAGATCTGGGCCCGCGAGGAGCCGGTAACGCACGACGGCAAGGAGATCGCCCTGCCCTACACCGGTCCCGGCGCCAGCGGCATCTCGAAGCCGCTGAAATCCATCCTCCACGGTAATCCTGATATTCCGGTGATGCTCGGCACGTCGACCCCGGGCAATATCCGCCTCACCGGGGAAATCGCTGATGGCTGGCTCTCCATGCACGTCACGCCCGAAAGCGCTGCACCCAAGATAGCGCACCTTGAAGAAGGCCTGGCCAAGCGCGGCGACGGACGCAGACTTGCCGATCTCGAGATTGTCGGCATTGCCCAGCTGATACTGACCCGCGACGTGCGCGCGGCGCTTGATGCGATCAAGCCCCACGTTGCGCTCTATGTCGGCGGCATGGGCGCAGCGGGGAAGAACTTCCACAACGATGCCATGGTCGAGCGCGGCTACGCCGCTGAGGCCGCACGGATCCAGGAGCTTTATCTGGCCGGCCGCAAGGATGAGGCTATTGCTGCTGTTCCCGACGAATACATCGACGACGGATCGATGATCGGCGACGAAGCGCGGCTGGCGCAGCGATATGCCCGCTGGCGCGATTCGCCGTTCACGTTGCTGCGGCTTGGCAATCTCACGCTTGAAGGCATGGAAACGATCGCAAGAATTGCGGCGAAGGACTGAAAACCGGTCCTAGCGCCGCTGCATGTCGCGGCTTTCGCCAGGAATGCGCACTTCAAGACCATCAAGCTCGTCCGTCAGCAAAATCTGGCACGACAGCCGGCTGGTGCGGGCAACTCCAGCGGCCAGATCGAGCATGTCTTCCTCGTCACCGCTTGCCGAAGGCAGCTTGCCGAACCATTCGGGCGCGACGAT
>CAXNKI010000019.1:0-9975 GCA_964202645.1 Alphaproteobacteria bacterium
CCGATCACCACCCGGTGTCGGTGCGCGCCGCGCAGGAAGCGCTTGCCGGCTGCCTGGCCGACCTTCATTGCCACTTCAGCGGTCATCACGCCCGCATTGGTGCGCCCGCGAATGCCGTCCGTGCCAAAATACTTGCGTGTCATGCGCCCTCGCCTGCGGCCTGCCATTTCCCGCAATTGCCATGCCGCGACGCGCCGCTAATGTCACCCCCCTGGGGAAATGACCCGGGGCGAATGGCGGGGAGATCGCATGACCGGGGAAGCGCGCGCGAGCGCAATGCCTGAAATCCGGGTGCCGGCGGGTTGGACTCTCGCCGGGCTCGCGGCAGGTCTGCTGGCAGGCATGGCCCTGCAATCGAATACGCTGTCAGGCCCGCTTGCCGCGACCGTGCTGGCGGTGGTGGAACCGCTCGGTTCGCTGTGGCTGAAGGCGCTGCAGATGACCATTCTGCCGCTTGTCTCCGCGCTGATTTTCATCGGCGTGGTGCAAGCGGTGCAAGCGGCGGCTGCTGGCGGCATGGCGCGGCGCACATTGGGACTGTTCGCTGGCGTGCTAATCGCTGGCGCTCTGGCCGCAGTCGTCCTGACGCCCTTGCTGCTGCGCGCTTTCCCGGTGCCGGCAGGCGCAGCGGAGGTGCTGATCGGGGGCAATTCGGCCAAGGCGGGGGCGATCCCCGGATTCGCCGATTTCCTCGGCGCGCTGGTTCCTGCCAACATCTTCGAGGCGGCGGCGGGCGGTGCAATCCTGCCGGTGGTCTTGTTCATGGCGTTGTTCGCACTGGCCACTACGCGGCTGCCGGAGGAACCGCGCCAACTGCTGAACGGCCTGTTCGGAGCGATAGCAGGCGCGATGATGGTGGTAATTGGCTGGGTGCTGGCTCTGGCACCGATCGGCGTCTTCGCGCTGGCGACGGGCGTGGCGGCGAGCAGCGGGGCCGCACTGGTAGCCTTGCTGGGGCATTACATCGCGATTGTCTCGCTTGCAGGGCTCGCCGTGCTGTTGGGTGCCTATCTGCTGGCCGTATTCGCTGCGCGGCTGGGTCCGCTGGCTTTCGCGCGATCCGTTGTGCCGGCGCAAGCAGTGGCTATATCGACGCAAAGCTCGCTCGCCAGCCTGCCGGCCATGCTTGTCGCTTGCCGCAAGCTGGGTTTGCGTGAGGCCAGCGCTGATTTCGTCCTGCCGCTTGCCGTCGCGCTGCTGCGCGCGACCAGCCCGGCGATGAACCTCGCTGTGGTGATCTATGTCGCCAGCATGACCGGAGTGGAGTTAAGCCCGGCGGCCTTGGCGGCGGGCATTGCAGTCTCGATGCTCGCCATGCTCGGCTCGCCTTCGCTGCCCGGCACGATCAGCTTTGTCACCGCGACCGGCCCCATCGCGCTCGCCATGGGTGTGCCGATTGAGCCGCTGGCACTGCTGGTCGCAGTGGAAATGCTGCCCGATGTGATGCGCACTTTGGGCAATGTGACGATGGACGTGGCGGTGACGGCAACAATCGACCGTAACAATCCGGACTGACGTCCGGAAACGGCACCGATCAAAGCGACTTTTCGTAGATATTGTATTGCCGGTTTACCGTGCTCAGGATCGCATCAGCGATGGCCACCATTCCCTGGTTGTCTTCAAGGATCCAGCCAATCTCGCCGCGCTTGCCGCCGAATTTGGTGATCGCATCGCGGCGGATGAATTCAATCATCATGAAAGCGAGCTGGCTGGCCATGCGCGAACTTTGCAGGCGCTTCAGCACGCCCATGAGCGGCACGCGCATATCGGCGGGTTTGGGATTGCGGAGCCACAAAGCAATCTTGATCCAGCCAAGCAGTGTGGGCTTGCCATTGGGGCGATTGGCACGTTTCAGCACCTGATTGAAATCAGGCAGCGTCATCATGAAGGCAACCGGCTCGCCGTCATATTCGGCAATGCGGATTAGCTCGGGTTTGACCAGTGGTTTCAGCGACTTGGCGGTATAGGCGATTTCACTCGGGGTGAACGGCACGAAACCCCAGTTGTCTGACCAGGCATCGTTGAGAATGTGGCAGATGATGCCGACATCGCGGTCAAAATGCTGGAGGCTGACGTGGCGAATATTGATCCGCGCATTCTTCTCGCCCGAAGCGATGATCCGCTGGATCAGCGGCGGGTATTCCTTTGTGATGTCGATGTCATAAGTAAACAGCCGCTTGGCCAGGCCATATCCCGCACCTTCGATCCACGCCTGATAGCGCGCGGCCTGATGGCCCATCATGTACATCGGCGAATGGTCGTGCCCGAGCACCAGCTGGCCGGGCTCTTCCCATACCGACAGGTTCATCGGCGCGATCACCCGGGTCATGCCTTGCCCGCGCAGCCATTCCTCGGCCCGGGCAATCAACAAGGCAGCGACGCCCGCATCCTCGGTTTCCAGTGCGCCCCAGTTGCCAGTGCCCGGTCCCATGCCCTGTTCGGGTGGCTGCGCCAGCGCCAATTCGTCGATGTGTGCGGAAATGCGCCCGACGATGCGGCCTTGCTGGCGGGCGAGGAACAGCTGCACGCGCGCGTGCTCGAAGAAAGGGTTCTTGCCGGAGGTAACTTTGCCGAGCTCTTCCGAGCGCAGATTGGGCACATAATGCGGATCGCTTGCGTTGATCGCAAAGCCGAAATCGACCCATGCCGCGCGCCCGGCGTCGTCGGTCACCGGCGAGATAGTCACATCACTCATCAAAAAATCGCTCCCGCCCGGTTCAGCTGTTCTCGCCCGAGGCCCGTCGGCGTGGATGGCCGCTGGCTATGCCGCCGGAGAGCTGCTTCACCCAGGGATGGCTCTTGGCCACTTCCTCATCATAGCCCAGGTTGAACACCGTGGGCGAGCGGTTGGGGCGATCTTTCTTTTCGTAGTAAGTGCGCAGGATGCGGTCCCAGGCATAGTTGGTGATGCCGTAGTTGCCGCCCTCGTCGAAATAGTGATGCTCGTTGTGACGGGCCTTCTGGAACTGCACCCACTTCCATTTCGGTTTGAACGAGAGGTGCTGGATGCAGTGCATGAATTCGTAATAACAGGTGGTGAGAATGCCGGTGGCCAGCGCCGCCGCTGCCCCGCCGGGGCCGGCAATCAGCCAGCCGACCGGAAGCGTGGCTGCGGCAATCGTCGGCAAAGTGGTGTGCAGCGCGCCGAACAGTACTTCGAGATGGTTCGGGTCCTGGTGATGATCGTAGTGGATGCGCTTCCAGGTCGACGCCAGCATCTTGTGGCGCCACATCCAGCGGCCATGGAGCACATATTGGTGCAACAGGTGCCAGACGAGCGGATAGACAAACAGCGCCGCCGCAATCGCGCCCACAGTTGGCCAGAACGGCGCGGGAAAGAATGCGAAGAAAGCGATGCACAGCGCCGCCACCACCAGATAGGCGACAATCGTGTAGTGCTGGAAATAGGCCGAGACGAGCTGGCCCAAAGTCATCCGGTCGAGATAGTGCGACCGTTTCCAGAAGGGCAGCCTGGACTCGTCACCAGTTGCTTGCGGGGTTGCTTGCGGCACGAAATCATATCCTGTGAGGTGGGCCTCGATAGCAGGCCTTCGGGCCTCGCGCCATAAGCCGATCAATGCGGCAGCATTGCGGCGCGGAATTGGGGTTTCAACGCATTTCCCTCATCCTACCCACTGGGCAGCCGAATGCTGCGTCACTTTCTGAAAACAAGGTGATGCCGCAGGCGACTGAAAAACAAATGATATCCCAGACATTCGACACCATTGGAACAATTGCGAGCATCCCGCGTTGAATCCCGCGGTATGGAATTGGTTCCTAGAATTGTATTCAGGATACGCTTTTCTTTGCCTCAGGGATTTTTATGGAAAAGGAAAAGCAAGATGCGTAGACTAACATTATGTTTGGCGTTAGCGTCAACAGCAATCACTTCGCCAGCACTGGCCCGCGAAGGCTCCCTATATATCGAGGGCCAATTTGGCCCGATGCTGCTCGAAGATCTCAAGTTCGACATTGGTCCGGTTGGCGATGGGGCATCGATAGATTCCAGGCCTGGCTTCGATGGCGGCGGTATTATCGGCTATGATTTCGGCGCGCTCCGGCTTGAAGCAGAGGCCAGTTTCCGGCGATCAAGGTCCAAGCGGATTACCACCAATGGCGCGACATTGCCCAATGCATCCGCGACAAATCTCGTTTCCGGGACCTTCACGGACAGGGGCAGAGGCGATGTGCTGAGCTTCATGGGCAATGCGCTGATCGACTTCGGCCCGGATAACGGCTTGCAGGGATTTATCGGCGGCGGCCTCGGGGTTGGCCGCGTGCATCTGCGTGGGTCGATCAACAACGGCGCACGCAATTTCATCGACGACAAGGATTCGCGCTTTGCGTGGCAAATCCTGGCGGGAGTGCGGGCGCCGGTGAATGACAACATTGATGTCGGCATCAGGTACCGGTATTTCAACGTCAGCAAGCTCCGCATGATCGATACGGCAAGTCGACCGATTGGAACTGAGTGGCGCTCGCACAGCCTGATGGGCACTTTGACATTCAACTTTGGCGGACCGGTAGAAGCTCCGCCCGAAATGGCCCCGCCGCCCCCACCGCCGCCGCCTCCGCCTCCGCCTCCGCCCGTCGCCGAGTGCAACAAGGGGCCTTACATCGTCTTCTTTGACTGGGATAAGTCGGACATTTCATCCGAAGCCGCCACGATCATCGACAGCGCAGCGGGTGCTTACGGAAACTGCGCGCGGGTGCCGGTGATGATCGCCGGCTACGCTGACCGGTCAGGGTCGGCAGGCTACAATCAGGGGCTTTCAGAGCGTCGTTCGATGGCGGTCCGCAGCTATCTGGGTGCGCGCGGTGTTCCGGACACGGAGATTTCCACGCAGGGCTTTGGTGAGACCAACAACCGGGTCCCCACGGCCGACGGGGTTCGCGAATTGCAGAACCGCCGCGTGGGAATCCTTTACGGCCCCGGCTCAGGTATGTGAGCCCAGCCAGCCAATGATGGGGGGGCAGGGTAACGCCTGCCCCCCGTTTTTGGTGTCGCGTTGCATTTTGCATGATGCTCTAACCGGCATAGGCCGTTGCATCGGCCACCCCCGCCTCGGCAAAGCCAGCGCGGCGCAGGCGGCAGCTGTCGCACAGCCCACAGGCGCGGCCATCGGGTTGCGGATCATAGCACGACCAGCTCATCGCCGGATCGAGGCCGAGGCGCGCAGCCTCGCGGGCTATTTCGGCCTTGGTCAAGTGCTGCAAGGGCGCATGGATGGCGAACTCACGCCCTTCGCTGCCGGCTTTTGTGGCTAATGTGGCGAGATCGGCGAAGGCGGTGATGAATTCGGGCCGACAATCGGGATAGCCCGAATAGTCGAGCGCATTGACCCCGATGACGATATCGCGCGCGCCCAGTGCTTCTGCCCAGGCCAGCGTCAGCGAGAGAAACACCAGATTCCGCGCTGGCACATAGGTGACGGGGATTGTGTCATCCAACCCATGCTTGGGCACGGCAATGTCGTCTGTCAGCGCCGAGCCGCCGAATGCTCGCAAATCGAGAGGCAGCACGACATGCCGCTCGATCCCGAGTTTCGCGGCGATGGCGCGCGCAGCATCAATCTCTCGCTTGTGGCGCTGCCCATAATCGATGGTCAGCGCAGCGACGCAGTAGCCCGCTTCGATGGCCAGCGCGGAAGCTACCATTGAATCGAGCCCGCCAGACAGCAGCGCGACAATCGTGCGCCCTTCACCTGGTTGCTCAAAAGCGCGTTTAAGTGTGCTCATCGCTTGCGGCTAGCCGCAGTCAGGCCCCCGCGCAATCGCCTATCCGGCGCGCTTCGGCGACAACGTCGAACGGCAGGCCATCCAGTATCCCCTGCGATTCGATCTGCACCAGCCGCCCGGTCTCCCGGCGGATATGGGTGCGCCCGAAGCCGCGGCCGCGGCACGTATATTGCACGATCACTTCGCCCGGGCCGTCCGATACGATCAGCCGCTCGCAGGCGCCGACCGGATGGCGCAACTGGATCAGCCGGCGGCCATCGCGCATGCAAATCTGTTCGGCAGGCGCGCGCGCATCGCGGCTTCGCAGTTCCCCGCGGCCGCTCTCGAGCTGATCGAGCATCGCCAGCGACTGGCGCTGCCCCGCTGCCGGTGCAGACAGCGCGATGGCCGCCACGGCGAGCGCAGCGGGAAACCGTAGCCCGCGAACAACCGAATCAATGATGCCCCTATTACGCATGTGAGGTGAACCTACGAATCGCGTGCGAAACCGATTGTATCAAATCGCCGCCTTGCGACCAAGTGTTGCATGCAAGCGATGAATGGTTGGTTTACACCGGGATCTTGAACACCCGCGAGCAAAAAGCACAATCGACGCCAATCAACCCGTCATCACCTCGCATTTCGGCGCGTTCCGGCTCGGGAAACCGGGAAAGCACATCGCTATAGTGCTCGATAGTGCAGCGGCAACCACGCTTCACTGCTGCCAGCGGCTCGACCCGCACTTCCTGCTCTTCGTGGAATAACCGCCAGATCAGCGATTCGAGCCCCAGCGAGCGGTCGACCAGCTCTTCGTGGCGCACGCTCCCGGAAAGCACCGCGACATGTTCCCATTCGGGGTGATCGAGCCGCACATGCAGGCGCTCGCGACCTTCTTCGCCTTCGGCCAGATGCTGAACCAACAGGCCCGCCGCAATGCACTCGCCGCCTTTCGATTGCACCGCGCTGCGAATCAGCGTCGGCACTTGCTCGGACTGGGCGAAATAGCTTTCGCAGGCCTGCGACAGCGAATCGCCCTCGAGCGGGACTATGCCCTGATAGCGCTGGCCGGTGACCGCATAGTCGAAAGTAATCGCGAGGTAAGCCTGGCCGAACAGTGCATAGAGCGAGGGATTGGCCCCCAGCATCGCGAGGCGCTCTGCATCATGGCGGACATAGCCGCGCAGCTCGCCGTCCCGGTAATCGCAGACCAGCAGCTGCACGATGCCGCCCTCGGTCTGGGCCTGCATGGTAAGCTGGCTGGCCTCGTCCTTGAGCAGAGAACCGATCAGCGCGGCCAGCACGAGGGCTTCAGCCAGCAGGTGCCGGATCGGCGGGGGATAGTCGTGCGCGCCCAGCACAGTCTCCAGCGCCGGACCCAGCCGCACGATCCGCCCACGTGCATTACGCATCGGCAGGGTAAAGCCCAGCAGGCGGTCGCTGCCGGTCTCGCCTTCAGGCACGGAGCCGGGCGCGCTCACAACTGGCCGAAGGTCCAGCGCAGCACTGACTTCTGCGCATGAAGCCGGTTTTCCGCCTCGTCCCAGATCAGCGACTGCGGGCCATCGATCACGCCGGCGGTGACTTCCTCGCCGCGGTGCGCGGGCAGGCAATGCAGAAACACGGCGCCATGCGCGGCCCCGGCCATCAGCGCCTCGTTCACCTGAAACGGCGCCATTGCGGCAATGCGCGCTTCGGCCCCGGTCTGGCCCATCGAAATCCAGGTGTCGGTAACCACCACGTCGGCCCCGGCAATCGCGCTCGCGGCGTCGCGGTGGACAGAGATGCGCGCACCGGCAGCCTGCGCGCGCGCGATAAAGCCGCCATCACAATCATAGCCTTCGGGCACGCCGATCCGGACGTTGAACTTGAGCAGCCCCGCCGCTTCGACAATCGAATTGAGGACATTGTTGCCATCGCCGAGCCAGGCCAGTTCCAGTCCGGGCAGCGCCTTGCCGTGTTCGAGCAAGGTGAGCAGGTCCGCCATGATCTGGCACGGGTGCGACTGGTCGGTCAGGCCGTTGATTACCGGAACTGTGGCATGGGCAGCCAGCTCCTCGATCTTGGCGTGGTCATCCGTGCGCAGCATGATCGCATCGGCCATGCGGCTAAGCACGCGCGCGGTGTCGGCAATCGTCTCGCCGCGCCCCAGCTGCATCGAACCTGATTCCATGATCAGCGCGCTGCCACCAAGCTGGCGCATCGCCATGTCGAAGGAAACCCGAGTGCGGGTCGAGTTCTTCTCGAATATCATCGCCAAAACACGGCCCGCCAGCGGCGCGTCGGCATCCGCGCGGCCCTTGGCCCAGCCGACCCGCGCTGCCTTGCGGTCAAGCGCATCGTTCAGCATCGCCGCCAGCGCATCGCCGCCGGCATCCGCAAGGTTGAGGAAATGCCGGGTCATGCGGGTGCGCTTTCTGGCTGATAGCTCGCCGCAGCGGCGGAGAGTTTCTCCATAAATTCGTCGATGTGTTCGTCGCCGATCACCAGCGGCGGCACGATCCGCACGACATTGTCGCCCGCCGAGACCGTCAGCAGACCATGGTTATCGCGCATGTGTGCAACAAACCCGCGCGGCTCGGCAGCAAGCTTCAGCCCCAGCATCAGCCCGCGCCCGCGCACCTCGACGAACAGCTCGGGATAGTTGCCGATGAATTGCTCCATGCGGGCCGCGAGCTTGGCGCCCTTGTCGCGCACATTTGCGAGGATATCCTCGGCCGCGAAGGCATCGAGTACCGCTGTGCCCGCCGCCATGGCGAGCGGATTGCCGCCATAGGTTGAGCCATGCGCGCCTGCGGTCATGCCCCGCGCCGCCTTTTCGGTGGCAAGGCAGGCGCCCAGCGGGAAGCCGCCGCCGATGCCTTTTGCGGTCGCCAGGATATCAGGCGCGATGCCGTAATGTTCATGAGCATAAAGTGTGCCGCAGCGGCCCACGCCGCACTGCACTTCATCGAGCACCAGCAGCAGGTCGTGCGCATCGGCAAGGTCGCGCAGGCCTTTGATGAAGCGATCCGAACCGGCCCGGACTCCGCCCTCGCCTTGCACAGGCTCGACGAGGAATCCCGCCGTGCGTGGGCCAATGGCAGCTTGCGCTGCTGCCAGATCGTCAAACTCGACATAAGTGAAGCCGGGCAGCAGCGGCTCGAAACCCTTGTGCATCTTTTCCTGATTCGATGCGCTGATCGTCGCCATGGTCCGGCCATGGAAGGCGTTGTTGAAAGTGATCAGCTCGAATTTCTGGTCATTTCCGACATGCTGATGATAGGCACGCGCGGTCTTGATTGCGCATTCGACCGCTTCGGCGCCTGAATTGGTGAAGAACACCGTATCGGCAAAAGTCAGATCGACCAGCCGCTGCGCCAGCCGCTCGCCCTGGGGGCTGCCATAGAGGTTCGAGACATGCATCAGCTCGGCCGCCTGGCGCTGGATCGCGCCGATCAGCCCCGCGTGGCTATGGCCGAGCGCATTGACCGCGATTCCGGCAGCGAAATCGAGATAGCGGCGGCCATCCTCGCCAATCAGGTGGCAATGATCGCCGCGCACCGGGCGAAAACTGCACCGGGGGTAGACGGGCATCAGCGGGGTGATCGACATCTCGGGAATCCTTTGCATTCGTTCGTATCGGGAAGGCTGCACGGGCAAACGGAGAAACGACAAATGGCGGCCCCCTTAAGGACCGCCATTGCCAAGTGTTTACGATGCAGCTGGTTTGCGGTCAAATGCCGCAAACCGGGGTGCGAAAAGGGGTCAGCCCTGCATTGGCACCAGGTTGACCGCCGAGTACTTGCCTCGTCGATCGACCTCGATATCGAACTCCAGCCGGTCGCCTTCGTTCAGGTTCTGCATGCCCGACCGCTCCGCCGCGCTGATATGCACAAAAGCATCAGGCTGGCCGTCATCACGGGTGATGAAACCAAAGCCCTTCATCGAATTGAAGAACTTGACCGTGCCAGTGGCCCGCTCGCCGGTCAGCTCGCGCTGCGGCGCTTCGCGCTTTTCGACCGCGATCACATCGCCGACGACGACGAGGTCGCTGGCAGAAATCTTGCCGCCGCGATCAACCAGAGTGAATTCAAGCTGTTGGCCTTCGGCAAGGCCTTCGAGACCTGCGCGCTCGACCGAGCTGATGTGGACGAACACGTCTTCGCCGCCGCCATCCTGCTGGATGAAACCGAAGCCCTTGTGCGCGTTGAAGAACTTGACTGCGCCCGTGCCCTGGCCAACGACCTGGGCAGGCATTCCGCCGCCACCGCCACCGCC
>CAXNKI010000020.1:0-9888 GCA_964202645.1 Alphaproteobacteria bacterium
GATCTTGAAGCCAAGCTCACCGAGTGGGAGAACTTCTACAACTTCAACAGGCCACACGGCGCCTTCAACGGCAAAACACCCTATGAAGCCCTTCGGGAAAGGCTATAATCTCACCCAGTCGATGTCCCGATAGATCGTCAACCTTACAGGAGTGATGGAATGAAGCTGTTTCGCTGGGCTGCGGCCGGAGCCTCGGTCTATGTCATCTACAAATATTCGATCGGCAAGAAGGCCAAGGGCGAGAACGTGTTCGACAGCCCAGAGGCCGGTACTGACGCCAGCGCACCGGCCAAGCGCGCCCGCGCCAAGCGGAAGCCGCGCGCAAAGTAGGCCCGCCGCCAGGCCTGCCGGTTCACCCTCGCGCCGCAGCCAGCACTTCGCCAACTTTGTCGGAAATCTGCTGCACCGAGAACGGCTTGGGCAGGAAGGCAACGTCGTCGATGCCGATCTGGTCGCGCAGTTGCTCTTCGGCATAGCCCGACATGAACAACACCGGCATCTGCGGCGCGATGCGGCGGATTTCGCGAACCATGGCGGGGCCATCCATCCCGGGCATCACGACATCGGAAACCACCATGTCGAACTTGCCGCCTTGCACAACCAGCTCGAGCCCCTCCTCGCCGTCGCGCGCAGGCGTTACCTCGTAGCCCGCGCGCGCGAGGGCGCGTTCAGCAACCATGCGCACCGGATCTTCGTCCTCCACCAGCAACACGCGCCCGCCGCCAGACCACTGAGCCTTGGGCGGCTCGGCCGGGCCTTCGACAAGCTCAGGCTGAGCGGAGTCTGAATTGGCTCCGGCGTGGTGCACCGGCAGATAGACCGTGAACTTGGTCCCCTGCCCCAGCACGCTGTCAGCAAAGATGAAGCCGCCCGATTGCTTGACGATGCCATAAACCGTCGAAAGCCCGAGGCCAGTGCCGCCCAGGGCCCCGCCCCGCCCCTGTTCCTTGGTCGTAAAGAACGGCTCCCAGATCTTGCCGAGATGCTCCGGCGCGATTCCGCCGCCCGTATCCTCGACCTCGAGTGCAGTGTAGTCGCCCTGCGGCATGACCTCGCTGCGCAGCGCGCGTACTTCCGCCGGGCCAATGCGGCGGGTCGCGATGGTTAGCCGCCCGCTGGCATCCCCGCCCTTCTTCTCGGCGAGCGACTGCATCGCGTCGCGCGCATTGACCGCGAGGTTTACAATGACTTGCTCAAGCTGGGTCGGATCAGCACGCACCGCGCCAAGATCGCGGTCGTGGCGAACAGTAAGCTGGATCTTCTCGCCGATCAGCCGCTTGAGCATGTGCGAGACTTCGCTGACCACGTCTGGCAATTGCAGCACTTGCGGGCGCAAGGTCTGTTGACGCGAGAACGCCAGCAATTGCCGGGTGAGCGAGGCGGCGCGGTTCGAATTGGCGCGGATTTGCTGGATGTCGTCATAGTCCGAATCGCCGGGCATGTGGCGCATCAGCATCAGGTCGCATGTACCCAGGATCGCAGTGAGCACATTGTTGAAATCGTGGGCGACGCCGCCGGCAAGTTGCCCGACCGCCTGCATCTTGGTCGCTTGCGCGACTTGCCGCTTGAGCCGGGTTTCCTCGCTGCTGTCAGTCAGCCCCAGCAGCACCGCTGCCTCGCCCAGGCCGCGCACTCCCGCAAGGCTGAGCGTGACGGGCTCCTCGGGTTGCCCCGCCAGCCGCACCGCGATGTCGCCGGTGCCCACCGGTCCGATGCAGTGGCGACGGATCGCATCGCTCAGCGGGCCTTTGTCTTCCTGCACCACCAGGTCGGTCGGATAGGTCGGAGGCGCTTCGCCCTCGCGCAAGGCGGCGCGCATGAAAGCGGCATTGGCGAACAGCAGCCGGCCGTCGCGATCAGCCATGGCGAGGCCCAGCGGCAATTGCGCGAGCAATGATTCCAGATGCGGCGCAGCCGCAGAGCCATCGCCGCCACCGCCGCCGAGCCCTGCACCGGCATCGGCGACTAGGATCAACGAAGCCGTCGCTTCGGGATCGTGCCCGCCGGGCAGATCGGGATCGGTCAGCGGCAAGTAATGCAGCGTCAGCCCGCTACTCTCGCGCCCATCGCGCGCCCAGCCGAAACGGTCGCCCTCGTCCTGGCGCAAGTAGGAGACGAAATCGCGCCCCGCGACGACCGCGAGCGGATCGCCGGTTGCGCGCGCGGCAAAGCCGGCGCTGGCTTCGCGGATCGCGCCTGATGGCTCGACCACGGCAGCGGCAAATCCAGCCTGCGACAACGCCCGGCCCAGCTTGCCGCCAAGATACCCGGCCAGATCGGCCAGCGGTTCGGCATCGGCGACAGGGGTGATTTGCCAGACGAGGAAATCCTCGCCCCGCCCGCTGCGCATGGCATTCGCCTGCCAGCGTCCGCCAGCACCCTCAAGCAGGTCGGCCATGCCCGCACCATCGCGCCAGCCCTCGCGCGCGGCGCGCGCCAGCCGTTCGAGCGAAGGTTCGTCCACCGGCAGCCGCGGCGGCGCATGGTCTGCGCCAAACCAAGTATCATAGCTGGCATTGGCGCAAACCAACCGGCCAGCGCGGTCCGTTATCGCGACGGCGCAATCATCGCGCGCTATCGCTGCGACAGTCACTGACCAATCGGGCATTGCAACCAGCTCGGCAACTTTGGCATCGCGCGGCTGCGCCAGCCACCAGACCAATGCGCCCAACCCCAGCAGCCCCGAAGCGAAGCCGATGGCGACCAGCGGTTCGCCAACAAGGAACCAGACCAGCGCCAGGCTGACCAACAGCCCGGCGCCAATCAGAAGCCAGTCGCGCGCGCCGCGCCGGCCATCTCCTTGCGTGCTGGCCGCAGCCGGCACCGCCTATTTCCCCGCCCGGCGTCGGCGGCGGCGCAGAATCGTGGTGCGCCAGATATAGCCCGACAAAAGATAGCCAACCGCCCCGGTGATCGCAGACACGACCAACAGCCCGAAAACCAGATACTTGCCCTCATCCGTGATCCAATGGAGGCCGCTCCAGAAATCGTGCACCTGCATCAACGCGTCATAGGGCCCTAACACAATCGCTGGATCGGCACGCAGCATCCATCTGCCGACCTGATAGGAAAAGGCCCAGAGCAGCGGCGTGGTAAACGGGTTGGTCAGGAACGTCATCAACGCGGCGAGCGGAACATTGGCGCGCACCGGCATCGAGAGGATCGCCGCAAAAACGATCTGCGCAAACGGCACCATGATGCCGACGACGATCCCCAGCGCCACCCCACGCGGCACCGAGCGGCGGGTGAAGCGCCAAAGCTCGCTGCGCAGCGCGCTGCGGGGCACATAGCGGTTGCCCGAAAGCTGCGCGTGCGTGGGCATACGGCGCGAGAACCAGTCGCCCATGCTGGACAGGGTGCTGGCTAACGAGCGGGAATTCGGCGCAGTCATGGCAGGTTATTTCTCATGAGTTTTCACGCATAATGCGTCCCTGCTCGCGCTTCCAGTCACGTTCCTTGACCGTCTGTCGCTTGTCCGCCGTATTCTTGCCCTTGGCCAATGCAAGCTCGACCTTGGCGCGGCCCCGGCTGTTGAAATATATCGACAGCGGCACCAGGGTCATCCCCTTGCGCTCGACCAGCCCGTGAAACTTGGCAATCTCGCGCTCCTTGAGCAACAGCTTGCGCGGGCGCTTGGGCTCGTGGTTGTGGCGATTGCCATGGCTGAATTCGGGGACGTTGCTGTTGACCAGCCAGACCTCGCCGCCCTTCACTTCGGCATAGCTCTCCGCAATCGAGCCCTCGCCGAAGCGCAGGCTTTTCACCTCGGTGCCAGTCAGCATGATTCCAGCCTCGACGGTGCTCTCGATAAAGTAATCGAATTTCGCGCGCCGGTTCTCGGCGACGATCTTCTGCTTGTCGAATGCGGCGTGGGTGGGGCGGGCCATGGGGGGCATGTAGGCACTGCCGCGCGTTTCGGGAAGGCGGCATTTCACCGGACTGGACGATGAGACCCTGCTGCGGCACAATTCATCGCGTACGCGCCGCGCGGCTTTGGGGATTGGCGATGAAAAAATGGACCGCAAGTCTCGCCGCGCTGCTGCTGATCGCCGCCGCGCCAGTGCCCAAGCCGGTCCAGGCACCAGACAATGCGCTCGCGGTGGGCACAGTTATCCCGACCGCTCACGAAACCGTGGTCGGTGGATGGCGCCAGCTATATCGCGGCACTTATGCCAAGCGAATCCGGCAAGATCGCAGCGTCACCGAAAGCGAGGAATGCTGTTTCGCGGTATATGAAAAAGGTGTGGGGCTGTTGGTGCTGCGAACCGAGCCGGTCACGCGTGACGTGCGCGGCGAGCCGCTGACCGAGCGCATTGTGCGCAGCAAATGGATCACACGGCGGCAAAGTGAGAGCATCACCGATTGCCAGCTGCTCTATCTCTCGCCCCAGCTCAGCCTGTTCGACAACAAGACCGAAGCGATCCGCTCGGTGGTGATGGATAACGGCGAATTCGTTATTGTCTCGTGGCGCGATCCGGGGATTTATTGCACCTTTGGGGATTGAGCCGGCGCCAGATCAATCGTGCTGCAGATAGATATCGAGGTGAACCAGCTTGCCGGCGTCATCGAAAGCATAGACCGACATCGAATTGACCACGCTCTCTGCGCCGCCTTTTGGCATGTTGTGCTCGGTCAATTCGAGAAAAACCCGGCCATCCACCTCACTGATGCGGTGAAACTCTTTCCAGAACTCTGTCGTCCCGGCCCAGGCATTGAGCAGATCGCGATAGACCCCCCAGCCCATTCGCGCACGGTCGTTGCCTACCCGCTCAAAACGTTCGACATCAAGCATGGCCTCAAGCGAAGCCCAGCCCGCTTCGGCATCAAAGCCGGGGTCTTTGGCGGAGACGACAATGCGTTCGATGGTTTCAGAATATTCAAGGACCTTAAGGGCAAGCGGACCAGTGACGGCGTCGGGGTCAGTCCAGGTGCTTTCGCGGGCGATGGTGGCCATGATGCTTCTCCCGATGATTGATAACAGCAGATCAGACCAGCCCCGCCCCCTTGAGCGCCGCATCAACTGACGCACGCGCCTCAGCGTTGCACGCCACCATCGGCAAGCGCAATTCGTCAGTCATCCAGCCCTGCACGCGGCTTAGCGCATACTTGCAAGGACCAGGCGAGGCATCCTCGAACATGGCGAAGTGAAGCGGATAAAGTGCGTCGTTTAGTTCGCGCGCACGGGGATAATCGCCCGCTGCCAGCGCCGCCTGAAACTCCGCGCAGAGACGCGGGGCGACATTGGCGGTAACTGAAATGCAGCCCACCCCGCCTGCGGCAAAGTGCGGCAGCGCGGTGTCGTCGTCCCCTGACATCTGGCAGAACGCGCCCTTGATCCCCATGCGGTGCTCGGCAACGCGCGACAGGTCGCCGCTGGCGTCCTTGATGCCAATGATGCGGCCCGGAAAGCGATTGGCGAGCTCGCAGACAGTCTCGGGCTTGAGGTCGGTCACCGTGCGGCCGGGCACGTTATAGAGCACAATCGGCAAGTCGTTGTTCTCTGCCAGATGGCTGAAATGCGCGATCAGCCCGGCCTGGCTTGGCCGGTTGTAATAGGGCGCGACCACCAGTGCGGCAGTCGCCCCGCTCTTCTTCGAGAAATTCATATGCAGCAGCGCGTTCTTGGTATCGTTGCTGCCGCAGCCGGCGATCACTGGCACGCGGCCAGCCGCCTGTTCGATGCAGACCTCGATCACCCGGTGGTGTTCGGCGTTCGACAGCGTCGAGGCCTCGCCGGTGGTGCCGCATGGAACCAGCGCGGAAGAGCCCTCCTCGATCTGCCAGTCGACGAGCTTGCGGAATGCCGATTCGTCAAACGCCCCGTCGCGAAATGGTGTTACCAGAGCCGGTATCGAGCCGGAGAACATCAACTTTTCCCTCACCTTTGCGCCATGCAGGCCTTGCCGCAGGCGCCGCCACGTTTCATTCAGCGTCTGATAAGGAGCCTTTTTCCAAAATGTCCAGCATGCAGCGCGTCTTGAACCTTGTCGTCTTGTCCAGCCTGGCACTCTTTTCTGCGCCCGCAAGCGCCCAGGAAGGTAATGAATGGGACCTCGCTCGGGCCCAGAACGCAAGCACTCCGCGCGGCGCAATGAGCCAGGCGATCGAACGATGGCGCCTGCTGTCCAAAAACGATGGCTATCCGTTTTCGGAATATGCCGGCTTCCTGCTGTCCTATCCCGGCTTTCCCGAAGAGGCGAAAATCCGCGGCTATGCCGAACGCGCACTGACCCGCGAGACCGTTGAATATCCGCGGCTTATCGCCTTCTTTGATCGGGTAAAGCCCACCACCAACCCGGCGAAAGCGCTCTATGCGCTCGCGCAGTCTGCCGCCGGTCGGCCCGAAGCGCGCGCCGTGGCGCTGGAAGCCTGGCGCGGCGGTGCTATGAGCGAGGCTTCGGCCGCCGCGCTGCAATCACAATTCGGCAGCCAGTTTTCCAGCGCCGACTATGATGCGCGGATGGACGCATTGCTGTGGTCGGGCGATGTAACCCTCGCGCAACAGACGCTCAATTTCGTCTCGGCAGCTGCACGCACGACTTTCTCGGCCCGCCTCGCGATGGTCCAGGGCAACAGCCCCGAACAGCTGGGCATCCAGCCCACTGCCGACATGCTGCGCGATGCGGGCTATGTCTACAATCGGATCCGCCAGCTCAAGGCGCGGGGCGATTATCCCGGTGTCACGCAGTTGCTGCTGACCCGCCCGCGCGCCGCCGCGCCGCCGCTCGATCCGACCAAGTGGATTGGCGAGCTGCTGAACTCGGCAAAGGGCGCAGGCGCTGAAAGCGCAGTGCGCATCGCTCTCTCGGTTGATGATGCCTTTGCGCCGGGCGCGGATGTCAGCCGCATGGGCTTCAAGCTGCGCGATGATTACACCTCGCTGGTCTGGCTGGGCGGCACCAGGGCACTCACTTCGCTGGGCGATGGCAATACCGCCTCGCAGCTGTTCTATCGCTATGGCGCCGCCGCTCGCACGCCTCAAACCCGCTCCAAGGGCTTTTACTGGGCCGGGCGGGCCTTGGCGCTGCGCGGCAATGCAGCGGAGGCAGCGCGCTATTTCGAGATGGCCGCCGCCTATCCCGACCAGTTCTATGGCATGCTCGCGCTCGAGCGCCTCGGCCGCCCCCTGCCAAACATGACTACTGCCCCCACCGGCACTGTGACCTCTGAAGAACGCGCCCGCTTCAAGGCCAGGCCGATTGTCGCCGCGGTACGCGAAGTAGCGCGCGACTATGACTGGCAGACCACAGTGCGCTTCTTCCGCGAGATCAGCGACCAGCCCACCACCGCTGGCGAACACCTGCTGGTGGCCGACCTCGCGCGCAGCATTGGCCGGCGCGATCTCGCGGTGACCCTTGGCCAGAGCGCCCATGCCGACGGCTACGGCAATTTCCACACTGTCTCGTTCCCGATGATCCCGGTGCCGCCGGGCACCGACTGGACCGTGGTGCACATGATCACCCGGCAGGAAAGCCAGTTCGCCCAGAACGCGATCAGCCATGCCGGCGCGAGGGGCCTCATGCAGCTGATGCCCGGCACCGCGCGTGAGCAGGCGGGGCTGCTGGGGCTCGGCTATGAGCCGAGCATGCTGATCTATGACGCCAACTATAACATCCGGCTCGGCGACGCCTATTTCGCCCGGATGATGGACAACTATGCGGGCTCCTATCCGCTCGCTGTCGCCGCCTACAACGCCGGCCCCGGCAACGTGAACCGCTGGCTGCGCGACATTGGCGATCCACGCTACGGCAGCATCGACTGGGTCGACTGGATCGAGCGCATCCCGCTGACCGAAACGCGCGGCTATGTCGTGCGCGTGCTGGAAAACGCGGTGGTTTATGAGGCGATGAACCCGAGCCGCGCGCGCATCCGGGGGCCGAACCCGCTCAGCCAGTTTCTGGGCAAGCGCACGCCGGGGTGATCAGAACGGATCGAAAAGCGCAAGGGGGCCCAAAGCCTCCTAACGCTTCCGCCCGATCAGCGTCCCCTTCGCCCCCCGGCCATCGAGCCGGAAAGCAAACTGCGGCCACGCCTCGCGCCAGCGGTTTTTCACCACCCGCTCGCCAGGCCGCGCGGCATCGTCGAGCAGGACCATGCCGCCGGGCGTGATTCGGCTGAACAGCGCTTCGCAATTGCCGCGCACGAAAGGATTGAGCGCCCAGGGCGGACCATCGACAACCAAAAGGTCGATCTCAGCGGGGACCTGTGAAAGGTCATACCACTGCGAACTCCAGCGCGAGCGCCGCTCCACCAGCGGAGCGTGGATGATCTGCGCGTCAAGGCCGTGTTCGGCGAGCCATTGCGCGGTGGCGCGGCAGAAATCAGCATGCTGGTCATAACTCACCAGCCGGCCGCCGCCGTGGCGCTGCAAAGCGCGCGCGATGATGAGCGTCGAGGCGCCGCAGCCCAGTTCGACAACTTGGCGCGGGCGCAGTTCGGCGATGGCATCGACGATGTGCCGCAGGAACACCGTATCGGCCTTCCAGCTGCCGAGATTCGGCAAGGCATCGGCCGGCAAGTCAAGCTCGGCGAGCAAGGCCGCCTTTTCCGCCTTGAGTCCGCCGTGCAGGCTGCGCAGCAGCCACGGCCACTGGATTGCCCCCCAGCCCACGACGAGCAGTTTTTCTGAAAGCAGACGGGCGTCTTTGCTTTCCCGGCGAGCAAGAAAACCGGTGCTGTCGCGGCTGGTCATCAGTCTGTGATCACTTCGGTCCAGCGCTTCCCACGATGCGCAGCCCCCGCCGGCTAGACTGCCCAGATTGCCGATTGATTACATGTCTGGCAGAATTGCGGGGACCCGTGCAGCAACCAACAGCCTCTTCGCTTTCCCGCATCCGCTCAATCACCTAAGACCCGCCCATGACCTTCACCGGCCCGCCCATCACCCCCGCCGGAATGGCTGCGCTGCGCGCGCGCTATGACCATTTGCTCGGCAGCGAGCGCCCGGCGATTGTCGAAGTGGTCAGCTGGGCAGCGGGCAATGGCGATCGCTCTGAAAACGGCGACTACCTTTATGGCCGCAAGCGAATGCGCGAGATTGACCGCGAGCTTGCCCACCTCGCTCGGCGGATGAAGGTGCTCCGCGTGGTCGATCCCACGCGGCAGGAAGACCGGGCGAAAGTGCGTTTCGGCGCGACTGTGACGATTGCCGATGAGGACGACCAGCAGCGCAGCTTCACTATCGTCGGCGACGACGAACAGGATGCCTGCGCCGGTCTGATCGGCTGGAGCGCGCCGCTCGCCCGGGCTTTGCGCGGCTCAAGTGTTGGCGACTTGCGCCGGGTCACCCTGCCAGGCGGGGAGAAGGAATGGGAAGTACTGGAAATCGCCTATCCCGAAGGGTAACGCGCTGTCCATGCGCCGCGCCTTGCCCTTTTTGTTGTTGCTGCTCGCCGCGCCAGCCCTGGCGCGTGACAGTCTGGGCATGTTCGAGACCTGGGGCGCATTCCGCGATCCGGCCAACACGCCCGGCGGACCGCGCTGCTATGCCATCGCCAAGGCTGAGCCGAGCACCCTGCAGCGGGATTATCAGCCCTATGCCAGTATTGGCACCTGGCCGCGCGCAGCCTTGCGCGGGCAAGTCCATTTCCGCCTCTCGCGCCGCCTCGCGCCCGGCCAGAAGATCGTGCTCTCGATCGGCGATCAGCGCTTCGAACTCACCGGCGGCGGCGGCGACGCCTGGGCGGCCGACCGGCGGATGGACGCCGCAATTGTCGCAGCAATGCGCTCGGCGCGGAGCATGACCGTCAGCGCGCGCGGGGCGGACGGGCGCGGATTTTCGAACACGTGGGCACTGGCAGGCGCGGCCACCGCGATGGACGCGGCCATGATCGGCTGCGCGCAGATTAGATAAGCAGACAGCGCGGGAGCAATCCCGCGCTGTCTGCA
>CAXNKI010000021.1:0-9846 GCA_964202645.1 Alphaproteobacteria bacterium
GTCGCGAGTCAGGATCACCAGATCGACCCGGCCAGCCTCTGCCAGAGCGTCAATATTCTCGATCAGCCCGGCCTTGACGAGGGGATGCGAGATTTCCGCATAGACCGGGGCCGCGGATTTGATCAGCCGCGCATTCTTCTGCTCCCAGAAGGCTTGGACCCAGCCATCGTTGCCCAGCGTGTTGAAGCGAGAGAAATGCGAGACTTCGGGCGTATCGATGCCAAAGCCGTTGTATGGCGATCCCAGAAAATAGGATCTCTCATGGTGGACTTCCGACCCTTGCGGCAGGTTCAGTTCCAGCAGGTGCGCAAGGAAAGTCGTGCCGGTCCGCCCGGTCGTGATCGGAAAGATGAACTGCCGGGCTTGATCTTGCACCATATTCCAACAACCTGTCGCTTCCTGAGCTTGCCAATCCGTTGGACGAGCACAGGCCCGTGTCAAGCCACAAGGCTGGCGGATCGTTCACTCTGAATAATTCTGCGCAAACAATACCGACAATCACTCTGCCCAGCGCCGATATGGTTGCCCGCCAATAATCTGCACGTCTGCTTCGCGCGGCAGACGCATTCCACTGATTGGCTAGATCGGCTCAGACTTTGCGCGGTTGTCCCCAGTGGCATTATTGGCAGGGTGCTGTGGACCGACCAATGCGCCGGTGATCCATATCGCCGACAGGGCAACTATCGCCAGTGCAAGGCTGATCGCCAGCACATAACGCATCCCGACGTTCGTCGTCCCCGCGCGCGCTTCTTCGGTCGTGACATGCACTTCGTCGCCTTTGCGGAACATGGCTGTTCTCCTTCTGGCGAGGATAACGGCCAGGATGCAGGCTTGTTCCGATCAATCCGCGTCGATGCGATCCAGCATGCGGAAGAAGAAGGCAGTCGACCACCCGAGCAGGATCATGCCGAGAATCGATTCGAAGGCGCCAAGCAGCCGCCAGTCGCCGCCGATATGGGTGTCGTTATAGCCGACGGTCGAATAGGAAATCGTCGAGAAGTAGAGCGCTTCCTCCAGCGTCTGGATGGCATCCAGCGCCAGATAAAGCAGCGCGAAACCCCAGATCTCGATCCCGTGAAGCACGATGATTGCCAGCACGATCAGCAGCGTGAAGGCAGCTCCGCGAGGGGATAACGGCTGGATATGGCGCAGCCGCTCGATCGAGGCCTCGCTGCGCATCGCCTTGTTGAGCGCGGCAAGGCCAAGCCCGTGAAACACCACACAGGCGACCAGCATCGCCGAAGCAATGGCGAACTGGACCAGAAGCGTTGCGGGCATGGGCGGTGTCTCAGTGCCTTGCGCTAGTCGCGCAGCAGCTCGTTGATCCCGGTCTTGCTGCGGGTCTGCGCGTCGACAGTCTTGACGATGACTGCGGCATAGAGCGAGGGGCCGGGCGAGCCATCCGCCAGCGGCTTGCCGGGCAGCGCGCCGGGGACGACGACGCTGTAAGGCGGCACGCGGCCGATGTGAATCTCGCCAGTCGCGCGGTCGACGATCTTGGTCGAGGCACCGATGAACACGCCCATCGAGAGCACCGCGCCGGTGCCGACAATCACCCCTTCGGCGACTTCAGAGCGCGCGCCGATGAAGGCACCGTCTTCGATCACCACAGGATTGGCCTGCAGCGGCTCAAGCACGCCGCCGATGCCGGCCCCGCCCGAGATATGCACGCCCTTGCCGATTTGTGCGCAGGAGCCCACCGTGGCCCAGGTGTCGATCATCGAGCCTTCGCCGACATAGGCACCAAGGTTGACGAAGCTGGGCATCAGCACCGCGCCCTTGGCAATGAAGGCGCTGCGCCGCACCACTGCGCCCGGGACCACCCGGATGCCAGCCTCGCGGAAACGGTTCTCGCCCCAGCCAGCGAACTTCAGCGGCACTTTGTCGAATGCGGGCGCGCCGGCTGAGCCGAATGCCATCACCCGATTATCATTGAGGCGGAACGAGAGCAGCACGGCCTTCTTGAGCCACTGGTTGACCTTCCAGCCGCCATTTCCGTCCGGTTCGGCAACGCGGGCTTCGCCGCTGTCGAGCAGCTCCAGCGCTGCTTCGACAATCGCGCGGACTTCCTCGCTTGCCGGGGTCACTGTGTCGCGGGCATCCCAGAAACGTTCAATATCGGATTCGAGGGCGGACATACGGCAGGCTTCCTTGATGGCGAGGCTGGATGGTAAGGTAAGTCGGGCGCCTATCGTCTGGCGGCAGCGAGGACAAGTGCCGATTAAGCACTACGTATCGCTTGCCGCCCCAATTTCGTTCGGCCCCACGGGGCGCGAGCTCAATGCCGAGCTGGCCTGGCGCCGCCGCTTTGTTGTGAAACCATCCGACTGGCCCGGCTGCCTGAACGTCACCTGCTTCAGCTTCGGGCTGAGCAAGTGGAGCAGCAGCAGCGCGAGCCTCAGATTTCTACCCGGGCCAGGCGCGGCGAAAGCAGGTGGATCGCAATCACCGCGAGGAAATAGGTGACGGTGCAGGCCATGAAGATCACCGTATAATTCCCGCCAGTGGCATCGAGCACCAGCCCGGTCGACTTGGCCATGATCATGCCGCCGATGCCGCCGGCGAAACCGCCAAGCCCGATCGCCGATCCGACCGCGCGCTTGGGCAGCATGTCAGGCGGAATCGACAGCAGGTTCGAGCTGAACGACTGGTGCCCAGCGAGCGCGATGCCGATAAGCAGCACCGCCAGCCACATGTTTTCGAGCCCCGAGACGAACAGCAGCGGCAGCACGCAGAAACCCGACAACAGCAGCGTGGCCTTGCGCGCGAAGTTGACCGTGTGTCCCCGGTGGATGAGCTTCGACGAAAGCCAGCCGCCGGCGATCGAGCCGAAATCCGAAAGCAGGTACATGATGATCATCGGCAGCAGAACGACCTTGAGGTCGACGTTATAGGTGCTGCTGAAATATTTGGGCAGCCAGAACAGCATCAGGAACCAGACCGGGTCGGTGAGGAATTTGGCCAGTGCGAAAGCCCATGCCTCGCGCAGCGTAATCAACCGCCGCCATTTGATCTGTTCGACCTTTTCGGGCGGATCGTGCTCGATCCAGGCCAGTTCATCGGCGCCCACCGTGCCGCTTTCGCGCGGGTTGGAATAGTATTTCAGCCACACCACCAGCAGCAGCACGCCAAACAGCCCGGACCAGATGAAGGTCTCGCGCCAGCCAAGCCCCAGCCAGTTCATGAACAGGGCCAGTGTGGGCGCGGTCAGGATCACGCCAATGGTCGTGCCCGAATTGACCCACCCGATCGCCAGCGCGCGTTCCTTTTGCGGGAACCATTCGCTGCTCGCGCGCACGACGGCGGGGAAATGCCCGGCTTCGCCCACGCCCAGCACCACCCGCGCGGCCATGAACGAGGCGACCGAACCGGCAAATCCATGCGCCACATGGCCGATAGTCCAGATGGTGATGGCGATGGCATAGCCTATCTTTGGTCCGAACCGGTCAATCAGCCAGCCCATCAACAGGAAGCCGCAGGCATAGGCGGCCTGGAATGCAGTGACGATGTTGCCGTAGTCGTCTTCGCTCCAGTCCATGTCCTGGCCGAGCATCGGCGCCAGCAGGCCCAGCATGGTCCGGTCGATATAGTTGACCGTAGTGGCCACAAACAGCAGCACGATGATCAGCCAGCGGCGCCCGCCGGCAGGCTTTGCGATCGGGGCAGTTAAGTCTGTCATGAACCTCTCCAGCAGGCAGCCGCTGTATCCGGTCTGCCAAATAGTGTCAGCGAGCGCGTGCCGCTGAAATCATGCATTCAACTTCGCCATGGCCGGCGAATACTGCCCGGACGTGCTGGCCGGGACTGATCGGGTGAACCCCGGTGATCGCCCCGGTGGAAACCCAAAGCCCGGCCGACAGGTCAAACCCGCGCAGCACCAGGTTGGCCAGCAGGAAACGCACTGCGCCATAGGGGCCATCGAGCATGGTTCGCGCCGTGGCTTCGCCAACAACTGCGCCGTCGATCTCGGTTCTGACCACAATTGCGCACAGATCGGCATCACGCCAGCCGGCAAGCGGCGCCCCCATGACGATGCCACGGTTGTTGCCGAAGTCCGAAATCGTCACCAGCGGACCATCGTCGTTGATGCCCGGATAGGGCGAGCCGGCAATCTCGATGCCGAGGCGGACTTCATCGATAATCGCCCGGGTTTCGGCGTCGTCATGCGGGATCACGCCGTTCCAGCCCGGCGCGACATGCAGCAGCAGTTCGGCCTCGCCCGCCGAAAACCCGCCGGCGAAGACCGTCATGACCGGGACTTCACCAGAGGCGGGGACAGCGATGCAATCGGCAAATATCGGCCCGGCCAGGCGATTAGTGCCAAGCTCGGCAACTTGGGGCGCATTGATCCTGCCGACTTTCCAGCCGGCAATCGCGCGGCCGTCGAGGGCAATCGCCGTGTCCTGAATCCGGTATGCACCAGCCAGGTCGCCGGGCCGTTCCCCCGGAAAAGACACCAGAACTTGGGCCGCGCGGCGCGCAGATACAAAGGCTGCCGCAACGGTTTGGGCCTGCTCGGTCAAAATGATCCCCATCCAAAATACCAGAATTAGCCTTCGCTCGCCGAGGTATAGGAAACCGGTGTCATTGGCAAGAGAGCAAGCGCTTTGAATTGCCGCATCACAGCGTAACGCCGCGTTTCCAGATCGCGATGGCGCGCTGTCCGGCGCGCTCTGCGGCGCTTGGCTCACCGCTGGCCACGGCGCAGATCTTTGCAGCGAAGGCCGCATCCGCCGCTTCGTGGGAACCATCCAGCACGGCCGATGCATCGAAATCGATCCAGTGCGGCTTGGCCTCGGCCAGCGCACGATTCGATGCGACCTTGAGCGTCGGCACCGGAAAACCCAGCGGCGTGCCGCGCCCTGTGGTGAACAGCACCATTGTTGCCCCTGCAGCCGCCAGCGCGGATGACGACACCGCATCGTTGCCAGGCGCTTCCAACAGGGTGAGCCCAGGTAACTGGGCCTGTTCGCCATATCCGATTACATCGACCAACGGCGCATGCCCGCCTTTCTGCACCGCGCCGAGCGACTTTTCCTCCAGCGTGGTGATCCCACCGGCCAGATTGCCGGGTGAAGGGTTCTCGGAAACCGGCAGGCCCTGGTCGAGGAAATAGCGCTTGAAGCGATTGACCAGACTGGCAGCGGCATCAAACACCGGCGCGCTCACTGCCCGATCAAGCAGCGCCTGCTCCGCGCCGAAGATCTCGGGAGTTTCGGTGAGGATAGCCTTGCCGCCTGCCGCGGTCAGCCGGTCGCTCAGCCGGCCGAGTAGCGGATTGGCGGTGAGCCCGGAGAATCCGTCCGAGCCGCCGCATTTCAGACCTATCGTCAAGGCGGAGAGCGGCAGGTCCTTGCGCCGGGCACTGGCAGCCACTTCGACCAGCTCGTCGACCAGCGCGGCCGCCATGGCCAGCTCGTCGCCTGCAGACTGGCTGGAAAGCACCCGCACTTTGCCCCGCTCAGTCTCGGGCACGGCAGCAAGCAACGCATCGAGCTGGTTCGATTCGCAGCCCAGCCCCAGCAGCAGGACGCCCGCCGCATTGGGATTGGCGGCGAGGCCCGCCAGCAAAGCCCGAGTCCCGTCAAGATCATCGCCGAGCTGCGAGCAGCCGTGCGGATGGGTGAAGGCGTGGATGCCGTCGATCCGCCCGGCATGGCGCTGGTCCGCCGCGCGGGCGACCTGTTCCGCCGTCAGGCCGACACAACCAACGGTGGGCAGGATCCACACTTCATTGCGCGTCGCCGCCTTGCCATTTGCGCGCAGATAGCCGCGCCAGCTCGGCGCCTGATCGAAGGCGCATTGCGGCACTGCCGCCTGCCCCGCGCGATAGGCCAGCTCGCCAGTCAGCGCTGTTACCAGATTGTGCGTGTGGACATGCTCGCCCGGCGCAATCGCGCAGGCAGCCCGGCCGATTGGCTGGCCATACTTGGTCACCACCGCCCCTGCGGCAATCGCAGTCAGTGCCACCTTGTGCCCTTGCTGCACGTCCTGAAGCAGCGTCACACCCAGCGCGGAAGTGCCCGCCACCAGTGCGCCGAGCGCGACGGCTACGCTATCATTCTCATGGACACGCAGAAGCGGTGGGAGCACAGGGAAAATGGCCTTCCGGAATTTTGGTAACCGGTGTCAGTATTGCCTTGCCGCAAGCTGGAAGGCAAGGCACAAGGGCATGTGCAAGAGTTGGCCGCATGGGCCGTTGACGAGGATCAGGGGCTGGCATGGCACGCAAAGGCGGAGGCAAGCCGACCATCAATGATGTTGCCCGCATTGCCGGCGTCTCGAAGAAGACCGTCAGCCGGGTAATCAATCGCTCAGAGCTGCTCAACGAGGCGACCCGCGAGAAAGTCGAGGCAGTGATTGCCGAGCTCGGCTATGTGCCCAATCCGCAGGCACGCGCGCTGGCATTGCGGCACAATTTCGTGCTCGGGCTGATCTATGACAATCCCAATGCCCAGATGGTGCTCAATTTCCAGGAAGGCGTGCTCGATGCCATCCGCGAGACCGAGTTCGCCCTGCTGATCCACCCGGTCGATCGCCACAGCCCCAGCCTGTTTGCCGACATCCGCCGATTCATCGAACGTCAGCGGCTTTATGGGGTGATCATCCTGCCGCCGCTTTCGGAGAACGATGCCTTCGCCGCGCTGTTTGATGAGCTGGGATGCAGCTATGTCCGCATGGGCTCGGCCGCGCTCGACGATCCGGCGCATCTGGTCCAGTCGAACGACCGCCAAGCCGTGCGCGAGGCCGTGGCCTACCTCGTGGAGCAGGGGCACCGCCAGATCGGGCTGGTGCAGGGGCCCGAAGGATTCCGCTCCGCTGCCGAGCGCGAACAGGGCTGGCACGAGGCGATGGAAGCGGCCGGGCTGCCGCACGGCGGCGACCTGATGGCGCGGGGCAACTACACGTTTGAATCAGGCCGCGAAGCCGGCGCAGCGCTGATCGATGCCAAGTCCCCGCCCAGCGCGATTTTCGCCAGCAACGATGTGATGGCCGCCGGCGTCCTCCACGCCGCGCGCGAACGCGGGCTCGATGTGCCCCGCGATCTCTCGATCATCGGCTTCGACGATACCGCGATTGCCACCGCCATCTGGCCGCCGCTAACCACCGTGCGCTGGCCAATCCGCGCCATGGCCCGCTCCGCCGCGCGCAAACTGATCGACCCCAAGGCCGCGGGCGAGGAACAGTCGCTGTTCCTGACTGATTTTATCGCCCGGGCATCGGTGGCGCCGCGTTGAGAGGCTGCTTGGTGGGGATTGAGATTCGGTGGTTCTGATTGGGGGTTATGGTGTGGATTCCAGAACGACTGCACTTGTGCAGCCAATGCGCCGAAGCGGACATAAGTTCACGGGGCACCGTTGCGACCGCTTCCGACCAATCCAAGTCAGCCCACATTGTGCCGGTGCAAGTCCGTTGCTGACAAAAGCAGACACGGTGTTCGAAACGCCGCAATTCTGATATTTCGGAGTTAGATGAACGTCCTACCGACATCAGGCGAACGGGCGCTTCGCGATAATGCCAGTCGCGTCCGGCACGTCGATGATCGAACATGCCCATGCGCCCGGAGCCTTGCTTCTCTGCCTCTGGTGGCGATCGCTAACGCGGGCTTGAAGCCTCGCGCAGAAGTGCTTTGAAGGTTTCCGTCCGACTCTATACGAGCACCGGATTGGCTGTTCCAATCGCCTCGCGCTCGGCTTCCGCGCCCAACAGCTCATATAAAGGCAGATCATCAGGATTTTGAATCACAGTGAATTATCGCCATTCCTTCCATGCTGGCAATAGCGCCGATGTCGTGAAGCACAGCCTGCTGATCGCCCTCGTGCGCGCCTTGCAGCTTAAACAGAGCGCGCTGACCCTGATCGACACCCATGCCGGCCGCGGGCTCTACGACCTTGACGGCGAGGAGGCTGGGCGCACCGGCGAGTCCACGCAAGGCGTGCTGCGGGCCTTTGCCGACCCGAACCCCTTGCTGAACGACTACCGCGCCGCCGTGCAGGCGGTGAATGTCGGGGCCGAGCCGCACCTCTACCCAGGCTCGCCGCGCATTCTGGCGCAGCTTCTGCGCCCGCAGGATTTCCTGATCGTGAACGAAAAACATGCCCAAGACGCCTATGCCCTGCGCGGCGTGATGCGTGACACATCCGCTGCCGTTCATGAACGCGACGCCTACGAGTTTTGGCTGGCTATGCTGCCGCCCCGCACCGCGCGCGGCGTGGTGGTGGTCGATCCGCCTTATGAACAGCTGGACGAACGCGCTCGTATCACAGCCACCCTCGCCGCAGCTTGCCGGAAATGGGCGCATGGCGTGACGGTGATCTGGTATCCGCTGAAAGACCGCGCCACGCATTGGCGGTGGAAGGAGCAGTTACGGAGGCTCGGCATCCCGAAATTGCTGTGGGTGGAGCATTGGTTGTACGATAGCGATCAGCCCGGCATCTATAACGGCGCGGGCCTATATATCGTCAACTCGCCCTACGCCTTCACGCAGGCGCTGCCGCCTCTGCTAGAAGCCCTGCGCGCCGCGCTGGCGCCCGAGGGGCATAGGGGCGAGATCGCAACCGATTGGTTGGGCGATTAGAGCACTTTGCGACATTTCTGGGGCACCGTGACCCCGCGATTGCCACCGCCATCTGGCCGCCGCTGACTACCGAGCGCCGGCCAATCCGCGACATGGCCCGCCCCGCCGCGCGCAAACTGATCGACCCCAAGGCCGCGGGGGAGGAGCAGTCGCTGTTTTTGACGGATTTCATCGCACGGGCATCGGTGTCGCCGCGTTGAGAGGTGGCTTGGTGGGAATTGAGATTCGGTGGGTCTGTTTGGGGGCTTTGTCGTGGTCAGCGGACATCGACGCGCGCAGCTGAATCTTTGAGCGGGCCCGGGCGTATTAATCATGACAGACTCGTCACGTATCACCGTGTGACGCAGAACTTAGCCCATGACCGCACAACTGGATGAGTGAAATGAATGTTTCGGCTCAGGAAATCTTGCGGAACGCCAACATTCGGCCAATCTCGTAAGTCGAGCCGTCATGAAACCCGTTCTGTCCATCCCATTGCCGCGGATTACGGAAAGTGCCAAAAATCATGTCGGGCAGTGGGATGTCGCCATAATTGAATGCATGCACCCCCCGCTGGTGGTGGATCAGATGGCTCTCGGGCCGCTGCAGGATATAGCCCATCCAATACGGAGTGCGCACGTTGAGGTGCTGAAACATGCCCGGGATCGTCGTTATCACCGCAACAACCAATGTCGCCTCAGGCGTCATTCCGAAGAGTCCTACGAGGCAGGCCGAGCTAAGCAGCGCCCAGCCAAGCATGTCGACCGGATGAAAATAATAGGCGCCCCAGATGTCAACTCGCTCCGCCGCATGGTGCATCTGATGCGTGAGTCGCCATAGCGGGTCCCAGCTGTGCATCAGCCGATGCCAGAAATAGATTCCGAACTCGAGCACCAGGAAGCCGCCCGCGACCTGTGCCCAAAATGGCAGCTGCGATCCGTCGATCAGTTGGTGCAAGCCAAACCAACTGTCCCACAAAAAGGGGGCGAAAGTAGCGATGGCGAAGTAGAGCACGAACGAAACGATCCCCATGACCCGCCAAAACCTAATGACAGGAAAATCCGTTCGCTTGCCAAAATGATCGGCCAGCACGAACAGGATAAAACATCCCAGAACTATATAGTGATAGATCGCCATCAGCCTGCTCCTGAGGCAATCGATGCCGGACAAATTTATCAAGTGCAAGGGAGGGATGAAATCAGGCGCATCCTCCTGAGTTTCAAATCAAGCCGCCATAACTGCAGAGGGCACTACGCCCGCAATGTCGTCGCAACAGGACATTCATTCTG
>CAXNKI010000022.1:0-9781 GCA_964202645.1 Alphaproteobacteria bacterium
AAGGCTTGATATGACATGTGCGTAGCCGCTCTGGCCTGGCAAGCGCATCCCGATTGGCTGCTGGTGGTGGTCGCCAACCGCGATGAATATCACGCGCGGCCGACTGCGCCCTTGCAGCGCTGGGAAGACGGCACGCTCGCTGGCCGGGACTTGCGCGCGGGCGGTACCTGGCTTGGGGTAAGCGAGGCCGGGCGGCTGGCGCTGGTGACCAATTACCGCGTCGAGGGTTATCCGCGTCCCGAACTGGTATCGCGCGGCGGGCTTGTGACTGGCTGGCTACGCCATGCGGCGCTGCCTGACGGCGCGGGAATGAACCCGTTCAACCTGTTGGTCGCCGATCACCGCGTGGCGCAGGTGGTGAGCAACTGGCCGGAGCCGACCGCGCACGCGCTTGAGCCCGGCATTAATGGCCTCTCGAACGGCGCCTTCGCGCGCCCCTGGCCCAAGGCGCGGCGGCTGTGCGACGATCTCGCTGGCTGGTTGGCACACGATGCGGGCGGCCTTGATGCGCTGTTCACCGCGCTCCGCAGTGAAGCCCCGTTTGCGCAAGAGGACCATGGCGATGGTCCCGAACCTGCGTATTCGGGTGTGTTCATCCGCAACCTCGACTATGGGACGCGTTGCAGCACAGTCGTGGCGGTGACGCGCGAAGGGCGAGGCACAATTGTCGAGCGGCGGTTTTCGCCCGAGGGCAATCCGGCAGGCGAAACCCGACTGGACTTTACCTGGGACGCCCAAGCATAAGGAGTTTCGCGATGAATATCGGAATTATCTATCCCCAGACCGAGCTTGGTGGCGATCCCGAGGGCGTGCGCCGCATCGGACTGGCCGCCGAGGAACTGGGCTTCGGCCACCTGCTTGCCTACGACCACGTGATCGGCAGCCCGCATGACCGCGAGCCCAGGCCCAACGGGCCCTACACCGACCAGCATCCCTTCCACGATCCCTTCACGATGTTTGCCTATCTCGCAGCAATCACCAGCCGGATAGAACTCGTCACTGGCGTGATCATCCTGCCCCAGCGCCAGACCGCGCTGGTCGCCCGGCAGGCAGCAGACGTCGATCTGCTCTCGCACGAGCGCCTGCGGCTGGGCGTCGGCATCGGCTGGAATCATGTCGAATACGAAACGCTCGGGCAGGATTTCCGCACCCGGGGCAAGCGCGTCGAGGAGCAGATCGCTCTGCTCCGCTCCTTCTGGGCCGAGCCACTGGTCTCTTTCGCCGGGCGCTTCGATCATGTCGACCGCGCCGCGCTCAATCCTCGGCCGCAGCGCGCGATCCCGATCTGGATGGGCGGCTTTGCCGACGTCGCCATGGCCCGCGCCGCACGAATTGCCGATGGCTTCATCTTTGCCGACGGCGCGGGCGATGCCTTCGAGATGCTGCCGCGCCTCAGGCAGTTCATAAGTGAGGCCGGGCGCGATCCAGCCAGCTTTCCGGTGCAATGCAACATGCTGACCGCCAAAGGCGCCACTGACGCCGCGGAACGCGCGGCGCGCTGGCGCGATCTGGGCGGCGCCCATGCTGCGGTCTCGACCATGGGCCGGGGCCACGCGACGATTGATGCCCACCTCGACTATATCGCCGAGGTTGCCGCCGTTCTGGCCAAGGAAGGGCTGCTGTAACTCCGTTCAGTCGTGCTTCTTGTCGCGCGTCGAGCTCAACATGCCGGGCACGACGAAGCCGATCGGATTGACTTCCATCGCCCGCTTCTTGAGCTCGCCCTTCATTTTGGCGTATTCTTCTTCCATCTCGGACGTGACCGTCGCGCGGCTGTCTTCAAGCGATGCTTCGAAATCCGCCTTGCGCACATCCTTGGCCGATTCGCCGCGGGTGCGGATAGCGATCAACCCGGCCCGGCGGACAACGTCTTCAAGGTCAGCGCCGGTGAAGCGCTCGGTGCGCGCAGCTATCGATGCCAGATCGACATCTTTGGCCAGCGGGGTCTTTGCGGTGTGGATCTTGAGGATGTGCTCGCGGCCCTTGGCATCGGGTGTGCCGACGTAGACCAGCTCATCGAGCCTGCCCGGGCGCAACAGCGCCGGATCGATCAGCGCCGGCCGGTTGGTTGCGCCAATCAGCACGATTGACTGCATTTCCTCCAGCCCGTCCATCTCGGCCAGGATCGTGTTGACCACCCGAGCCGTTACCTGCGGCTCGCCCATCGAACCGCCGCTCCCGCGCGCCGGCACCAGGCTGTCGATCTCGTCGATGAAGATCACACAAGGCGCGACCTGCCGGGCGCGGGCGAACAACCGCGAGAGCTGTTGCTCGCTTTCGCCATACCACTTGGACAGCAGATCCGAGCTTTTCACCGAGATGAAATTGGCCTCTGCTTCCTTGGCAACTGCCTTGGCGAGCAGTGTCTTGCCGGTGCCCGGCGGGCCATAAAGCAGGAAGCCCTTGGCCGGGCGGATGCCCAGTCGGCGGAAAGCTTCGGGATTGCGCAAAGGCAGCTCCACGCCCTCCTTGAGCTTGAGCTGAGCTTCGTCGAGCCCGCCGATGTCGTCCCAGCCGATATTGGGCACCTCCACCATGACTTCGCGCATGGCGCTTGGCTGGACACGCTTCAACGCCTCGAGGAAATCCTCGCGGGTGACGGAGAGGCCTTCGAGCACGTCGGCCGGGATGGTCTGCGCTTCCAGATCGAGCTGAGGCATGATCCGCCGCACAGTTTCGATCGCCGCCTCGCGCGCCAGCGCGGCGAGGTCCGCGCCGACAAAGCCGTGGGTGGTGCGCGCCAGCTCGTCGAGGTCGACGCCCTCGCCCAGCGGCATGCCGCGGGTGTGGATGCCGATAATCTCGCGCCGCCCGCCAACGTCAGGCACACCGATGACGATCTCGCGGTCAAACCGGCCTGGCCGGCGCAGCGCCTCATCTATCGCATCGGGGCGGTTGGTGGCGGCGATGACCACCAGATTGGAGCGCGCGTGCAGCCCGTCCATCAAGGTCAGCAATTGCGCGACCAAGCGCTTTTCGGCCTCGCCAGAAACTTGGCCGCGCTTGGGTGCGATCGAATCGATCTCGTCGATAAAGATGATCGCGGGCGCAGCTTTGGTCGCCTCCTCGAACACTTCGCGCAGCCGCTTTTCGCTCTCACCATATGCCGAGCCCATGATTTCTGGGCCGTTGATCGTGAAGAAGCTGGCTTCGCTCTCAGTGGCCACCGCGCGCGCAAGCCGAGTCTTGCCTGTGCCCGGCGGGCCGTGGAGGAGCACACCTCTGGGCGGGTCAACGCCCAGCCGGGTGAACAGCTCAGGGTAGCGCAGCGGCAGTTCGACCATTTCGCGCAACTGGCGGATGGTGTCGCCCATGCCGCCGACATCGTCGTAGTTGATCTCGGCGCGGCTGTCGCGGGCTTCCTCGAAAGCCTCACGCAATTCGACTTCGGTGTTTTCATCAATGTGGACGATGCCCTTGGGCACAGTCGAGACCACGGTAAGCCGGATTTGCGTCAACGCGTAGGCCGGCGCGTTGAACATCCGCGCCACTTGCGGCGGCATGTCGCGCACCTGCTGCTGTCCGGTGGTGGCGACAACATCTCCCGCGACCAGCGGCCGGGCGAAAAAATTGCGCTTAAGCGCTTCAGCCGGCCCCTGCAGACGCATCTCGCGCTGTGCGGGGGCAAACACGACCCGGCTTGCCGGGCGCGATTCAGCCTTGCGCACGACCACATGATCGCCAGAGCCAACTTCGGCATTGGCACGCTGAAGCCCGTCGAGCCGGATCACTTCCAGCCCTTCGTCCTCGGCATAGGCCAACACAGCCCGCGCCGGGGTGGTGCGCTTGCCGATGATTTCGATCACATCACCCTCGGTGATGCCGAGCGCGGCCAAGGCCGATTTTGGCATCCGGGCAATGCCCTGACCGCTTTCTTCCTGGCGCGCGGCGGCGACCTGGAGCTTAGCGGTCTTGTCGTCGATGGTTGCCGGCGCTTCGGCCATTGTTTACCCTTCCGTCCTGTCGAAGAGGCAAGCTAGGAACTGGCAGGGCCGATTGCAAACCGGCGGCGCGGCGTGGGGCGCAAAAAGGGCCCGTTTGTTGCGAACACTCTCCCGGGGCAGGGACAAAAAAAGGGCCGGTCCGAAGACCAGCCCTTGGAAGTTTTGGGAGAGGATGCCTGAAAGGCCCGTCCTATTTGCAGTGATGTCAGTCATGTTGCAAGTGCGAAAAGCTCATTTCTGGATGCAAAATTTGCAACCATCTGCATAGATTGGCTCAAACCCGCGATATTGATGAGGATTTGCGTTGGTTCGGATGGCTGCAAGCGTGCATTGGCAGGGAAGTCCGGCGCGAAATGCTGTTGTGCAGCATAATCCTGTCAGTGGGCGAGGAGTAGCGCTGGCGCCGTCGGTTCGGTCAGGAAATACTGGGTTACCCCGCCAAACAGGTATTCGCGCATCCGGCTCTTGCCATAGGCGCCCATGACCAGCAGATCGGCGCGCTTTTCGCGGACAGCCTGGGTGAGGGTTTCCTGAACCGTACCCTTGCGCGTCAATTCGACCAGTTCGGCTTTCACCCCGTGGCGCGAAAGGTAAGCAAGCGCTTCAATCCCGGCAAAGCCGCCCGGCTTCTCCGTGACCGTCAGCACGAAAACCTCGCCGCAACCTTGCAGAATGGGCACGGCGCTGCGCAGTGCAGCGGCAGCTTCGTTGCCGCCATCCCAGCCGATGCAGGCAGTGGCGAGCGGAAAACCGAGCCCGGCCTTGGCGTCATCAGGCACCACCAGCACCGGCGACTGAGCCAGGATCGCGAGTTCGCCGGCATTGCCCTGCCCGCGAGAGACGACCACCACATCGCAAAGCTGCGATGCCTGTTCCATCGATTCCATTGCGTCGAACTCACTGCGCACGACATCGTAGGCCACGTCTTGCCCGCGCAGCTGCGCTTCCAGCGTTTCGGCCAAGGCACCGTCGTCGGCGAGTGCCTGCTGCATCGCTTCGGCGGCGAGATAGCTGCCACCCATCGGATCGATCGAGATGTAGCGCGACAGCGCCGAGGCGATCATCACGGTGACATGACCACCTGTAAGCCGCGCCAGGGAAAGGCCGGCTTCAAGGCGGCCAGACATGGTCGGACTGCGGTCCGCATTGACGAGGATCGAGCGCATTGGATTTCTCCCGTGTTTGTCCCCGCAGAACATCGCCGATGGCGTCCTTGTTCCATGATCCTGATCAAATTAGCAGGCAGGGTGACAAATTCCGCGCAATCGCTAAGGGGGCCGCAAGCGATTCACGGACCAGTGCTGGAGCCCCAATGAACAAGCTTTACCCCGATGCGAATGCCGCGCTTGATGGACTGCTCAAGGATGGTCTGCTGATTGCCTGCGGTGGCTTCGGCCTTTGCGGCATTCCCGAGCGGCTTCTGGGCGCGGTCCAGGCCAGTGGCGTCAAGGATCTCACTTTTGCCAGCAACAACGCCGGAATCGACAATGAAGGTATCGGCAAGCTGCTGCGCACCCGGCAGGTGAAAAAGATGATTGCCTCTTATGTCGGTGAGAACAAGGAGTTCGAGCGCCAGTATCTTGCCGGCGAGCTCGAGGTGGAATTCTGCCCGCAAGGCACCCTGGCCGAGCGGATGCGCGCGGGCGGCGCGGGCATTCCCGGCTTCTATACGAAGACCGGGGTCGGCACATTGGTAGCCGAAGGCAAGGAATCCAAAGAGTTCGCTGATGCTTCCGGTACAGATCAGGAATTTATCCTCGAGCGCGGGATTTTCGCCGATCTCGCGCTGGTAAAGGCGTGGAAAGCCGACACGACCGGCAATGTTGTGTTCCGCAAGACCGCGCGCAATTTCAACGTGCCGGCCGCGCAATGCGGCAAGGTTTGCGTGGTTGAGGTGGAAGAAGTGGTGCCAGCGGGAACCTTCGATCCTGACTGCATCCATCTGCCCGGCGTCTATGTCCAGCGGATGATCGTCGGCGCGCCCTATGACAAGAAGATCGAATTCCGCACCACCCGCAACACGGATGTTGGCTGATGACCAGACATGATGGACTGACCAAAGGCTGGAGCCGCGACCAGATGGCCGCACGCGTCGCGCAGGAATTGCGCGATGGCTACTATGTGAACCTCGGCATCGGCATCCCGACGCTGGTGGCAAACCATGTGCCCAAGGACATCACTGTCACTCTCCAGAGCGAGAACGGTATGCTGGGGATCGGCCCCTTTCCGCTGGAGGGCGAAGAAGACGCCGACCTGATCAACGCCGGCAAGCAGACGATCAGCGAACTGCCGCATTCGGCCTATTTCGACAGCGCGGCGAGCTTTGCCATGATTCGCGGCGGGCATATCGACCTGACCGTGCTGGGCGCGATGGAAGTCGCCGAAAACGGGGACATCGCCAACTGGATGATCCCGGGCAAGATGATCAAGGGTATGGGCGGGGCGATGGACCTGGTCGCCGGGGTCAAGCGGATCATTGTGGTGATGGAACACTGCGCCAAGGACGGCAGCCCGAAACTCATCCCGGCCTGCACCCTGCCGCTGACCGGCCGCAATGTCGTGGACATGATCGTCACCGATCTGGCCGTGTTCAGCCGCCCCGATCACGCCAGCCCGTTCCGGTTGATCGAATGCGCACCAGGGGTGGGCGCGGACGAAGTGGCCGCCCGGACGACAGCACATTATATCACCTAGCCGACCAGCTCAGAACTTCAGCTGACCGGTCTTTATCGCTTCGTAAACCGCCTCGCCGCGCGAATGGACGGCGAGCTTGCGGTAGATCGATTTGACATGGTTGCCCACGGTGAGCGGCGAAATGCCAAGAATCCGTGCGGCTTCCTTGTAGCTGCCGCCCTTGGCGAATACCTCGAGCAGCTCCACCTCGCGCGGGGTCAGGCCGCTGTTTTCCTCCTCGGCTGCCACCACCATCGGCGCGGAGCGCAGCTGTTCGAGCATATAGACCGCAGCCGCAGAACTCACTGGCGCGCCGCCTTCCAGAGTCACCCGGATGCCGTCGAGAATCGTCGCTTCGGTGCTGTCCTTCAGCAGATAGCCATCCGCGCCCGAGCGGATCGCAGTGACGACGGTTTCACGGTCGCCGAATGAAGTGAGCACCAGGACTTTCGCCTGACCATGCGCTTTTGCCTCGGGCACGAAATCGAGCCCACTGCCATCGGGCAGGCCAATATCGACCAGAAAAAGATCGGGCTCAAGCGCCAGCAGTTCACGCGCCTTGGCCAGATTGGGGGCGACGCCTGCAAGATCGAGCTCACTTGCGCTGGTGACGATATCGATCAGGTAGTCGCGGACGATGGCATCGTCGTCGACGATGGCAATGCGCGAATTGGTTGAGGTGCCGGGCATAACCTTGCTTAGATCACTTTCCGGCCGGCTTGGGAATGGCCAGAGCTATGGCAGGCTCGCCGATCATCGCTGCGGCAGGTCGAGCAACACCTGCACTCCTTCCGGCGCCGACTGCACTTCCAACTTGCCACCAATCCCGGTCGCGCGCGCCGCCATGCTGTCCATCCCTCGGCCGCGCGGATTGGCCTTGCCGAGCCCGCCGCCATTGTCCGAAATGGCAATGCGCACCGACAGGCCGGGCTCATTGCTGGGCGAGATGGCAACCCTCAGCACCGACCCCTTCGAATGCTTGAGCGCGTTGGTCACGGCTTCCTGCATGATCCGGAACACCTGCAACACCTCGCGCGGGCCAAGTTCGGGCAGCTTGCCCGCGCTGGTGTCGCTCCATTCGAAAGCCATCCCGGCTTCCTCGACGCGGACCTGCACCCGCTCGCGGAACGTCGCGAAAGCCGAGCCGAGCGATTCGCCGACTGAATCCATCGAATCGATCAGCAACCGCATCTCGTCGATCACCGCCTGCAGCCCTTCGGCCACCGTGGCGGGCTTGGCGACCCCGCGCCGCGCGGCGAGCAGCATGGACATCAGCTGGCTGCCCAGGCCATCATGCATGTCGCGCATGATCCGCTGGCGCTCGTCGATGTGGGCTTCCTTGCGAACGAATTCCTTCTCGCGCACATGCGCCGCTTCCAGCTCGGCAGTGCGCTGGTTCAGCTGCGTCTGAAGCATGGTGTTGATCTGTTCGGACGACTGGAACAGGCGGACATTGCGAGCAAGAAAGGCAACCGCCAAGGCCGCCAGCAGGATCGGCACCGCCGTGCTCATCAGCAGCCGCGGCGCAAAGTCGAACGCGACATTCAGCCCGTCATAGATCATCAGGATGCACACCAGCACATAGATGGCGAATTCCCATCGCCGGTCTGGAGCAAGGCCCGGTATCTTGCGCAGCAGAAGGACGACCGTCCCAACCGAGAGCAGGGCCGTGAACCACGTGACGAGAGAATAGACCGTGTCGATGCCCTCCTGCAGCTCGCGCCACAGGATGATGAGAAAGACGGCAACACAGGCGGCAAACAGCAGCATCGACGCCCGCCCGAGCCAGCGCAGCTGGTTGCCGCCCCAACTGTTGACCAGATTGAGCCAGGCGATCGGCAGAAAAGTTGAAACAACGGTCATGTAGGTCAGGCGCCACTTGTCCCGCAATGGCGTGTCGGCCAGTTCGAAGTAGAGCAGCGACAATGCCCAGCTCAGGGCCAATGCCGCCAGCCAGCCGAGATAGGGGCTCCAGCCGCCGCGGGCCCAGCCGAAAACAGCGAGGGCAGCAACCACGAAGGCGAGAGTCATGCTGATCGTCGCATAACCATTCAGCATGAATTCGCGTGGATCGTAGTGTGCCTTGAGCGGGCCATAGGCCCCAACCGCGAACTTGCCGACGAAGAATTCTGGCTCGCCCGGCCCCCGCACGAGCGTCAGCACAATCTCGTTGCGCCCCGCCCGAAGCAAACCGGATGGCGCGCGGATGGTCCCGCGAAACGAGCCATGATAGGTTTGATCAGGCAGCTTCATCCGGCCTTCGCCAAACACCAGAGAGCCGTTGACCCGGATGCTGAAATTGTCGCTGCCGACCACCGGAACGATGGCAAGTCCCTCATCGGGGACGGCAGGCAAAGTGAAATGGGTGCGGATGGCGTGGTAGCCTGGATGGCAGCAGGTCTCCCAGGGGAGTTCCGCCGGCGTGAAACGGGCCTTGAGCACGTCCTGCCAATCCGGCGAGGCCAATTCGGCATGCGCTGTCTCAATCAAATCGAGCCTTTCATGCGGGATCGGCTTTGGCGAAAAAAGCGGCAGGAGCACAGTCCAGTAGAATGCCTGCACGGCCAGAACCGCAAGCAGCGTCAGCAGCCATTGCCTTCTCAGATCTCTGTCTTGCCAGAACGCAAATGTCATTGCCGCGCCCACCCCCCGCTATTGGGCCACCATTCCTATGGCATCTGGCGGGCTTTGCGAACCGCCATGTTCATGGTCTATTTCGCGCGACCTCTCCGGTGCAAATCGTTGCCTGCACAACGGGAGTATGCAGATGACCAAAACTGCGAAGAAATCGGGCGCATCAGGCATCTGGGCCAGCGCAGCGCTGCTGCTGTTGCTGCTCGCGCCAGCCATCTTCTTCATCAACGATGAAACCGGCGCGCGCATCGCGGCGCTGCGCAAGGATGGCCTGGTGACCGAGGCGACAGTGACAGGCAAGCGCATCGTCGAGGAGCCCTATACCGACCGCAAAGGCCGCACGAAGACCACCACTGCCAACTATATCGACCTGACTTACGACAGCCAGACCAGCCAGACCTGGCAGGAGTGGCTCGCCAGCAATGAAAAAACGCAGCCCGCTGCGCCGGGCGCGCCTATGTCGTCCTATGCCTATCGCGGCACAACGGCCGAATACGATGCAGTGCAACCAGGCGACAAGGTTCCGGTGG
>CAXNKI010000023.1:0-9409 GCA_964202645.1 Alphaproteobacteria bacterium
AATGCCATGCAGATCATCCGCACCGTTATCTGGGTACTGCTGCTTGTCGCGCTGGTGCTGTTTTCGCTTGGCAACTGGACCCCGGTCGAAATCAAGATCTGGGAAGGCCTGATTCTCGAAACCAAGCTGCCAGCGCTAGTGCTGGTCTCGTTCCTGCTGGGGCTGCTGCCGATGTGGCTGCTGTCGAAGGCCGGCAAGTGGCGGCTCAACCGGCGGATCAACCTGCTGGAAAATTCGGTGCGGGCGAATACGCCAAGCCCGCCAGTCGCCACGTCAACCCAGCTCGAAGCCGCCACTCCGCCCCCCACGCCAGAAAGCCAGACGCCCTGACATGACCAACCCGATTTACCTTGCCCTCGATCTCACCCGGCTCGATGCAGCCGAAGCTCTGGCCCGCAAGGTCAAGGATCATGTCGGCGGCTTCAAGTTGGGGCTAGAATTCTTCTGTGCCCACGGCCATCACGGGGTTCACGAGATTCACAAGCTCGGCCTGCCGATCTTTCTCGATCTGAAGCTACACGATATTCCCAACACCGTCGCCTCGGCGATGCAGGCGATTCATGTGCTCGAACCGGCAATCGTGACGATTCACGCCGCTGGCGGCCGCGCGATGATGGAAGATGCCAAGGCTGCGGCGGGCGAGCACTGCAAGGTCATCGCGGTGACCGTGCTGACCAGCCTTGACGAGAATGATCTGGCGCGCACAGGCATTGCCGGAAATCCGCACGATCAGGCGCTGCGCCTTGCGGAACTCGCGCAGGCTTCGGGCCTCGACGGCATTGTCTGCTCTGGCCATGAGGTCGCAGCCATCCACAAGCAGTGGAAGGAGGGCTTCCTGGTGGTCCCGGGCCTGCGTCCAGCGGCGAGCAAATTGGGCGACCAGAAGCGTGCCGTGACCCCGCGCGAGGCGCGCGATGCTGGCGCGAGCATGTTGGTCATCGGACGGCCAATCAGCCGTGCGGAAGATCCGGCCGCAGCAGCGCGGGCGATAGAGGGAACATTGTAGTCCTTTGTTCAGTTCAGTGCTGCGACAGCTGAACTGCTTTAGGCGGCAGGAATCATGCCAAGGAGCTTCCCCCATGAAACCGACATTTTTCGCTGCCCTGGCGCTGGCCAGCCTGGCAGTCCCCGCAATGGCTGAGGCACATGATGCCGGCCCCGCGCCATCGATGGCAGCGGGCAATACCCTGCTGACGGTCAGCGCCGAGGGCCGATCGGCACGTAAGCCCGATCTTGCGCTTTTCACCGCCGGGGTAACCAGTACTGGCAAGACCGCAGGTGAAGCGCTCGCTGCAAATTCCGCCGACATGAACCGGGTGATCGCTGCGTTGAAACGGGCCGGGATCGCCGACAAGGATATCCAGACCAGCAATCTCAGCCTGAACCCGGTCTATGCACCCCAGCGCCCCCGGCCCGACGGGACGATGGAGCCTGAACAGCCACTGATCGTCGGCTATCAGGCGTCGAACACGGTCAACGTCCGCCAGCGCAAGCTCGGTGAATTCGGCCAGGTGATCGATACGCTGGTCAGCGCCGGCGCCAATCAGGTGGGTGGGCCCGGCTTCCAGATCGATAATCCCGATGAGGCGCTGGACGAAGCTCGCAGCGAAGCGGTAGCCAAGGCGAGAACGCGGGCCAATCTCTATGCCCGCGCTGCCGGGCTTAAAGTGCTGCGCATCCTTTCGATCAGCGAGGCCGGTGGCTATGCGCCACAGCCGCAAATGATGAACACGCGGGCCATGGCGGCTGACGCTGGAGGCGCGGCGCCAGTGGCGGCAGGGGAAGTAGCGCTCAGCGCCTCGGTCACCGTGCAGTTCGAACTCGCGCCCTGAAATCCTGTTGGCGCTTGCGCTTGGCCGCCGCCGGGTGTTGAAATGATCCAGACGGACAGGAGAACAGGCGATGGCGAAGGTGGCGGTGAGATTGCGTGAGCAGGCACGCGGCTCGGCCTATTTCGATGGCGCTGGCGATCCGATACATCTGCACCTCAACATTCTGAAACCGGGCGAACAGCTGGTGATCGGGCCGATGGCCAGCGACTGCGCGGCCTATGTCTGGCAGGGCGCGGTTATGGCTGGCGCGGTGCACCTAGCCGCCGGATCAAGTGCGGTTGTCGGACGCGGAACTTCGCTTGAACTGACGGGTGCGGGCGGCGAAGACACGCTGGTGCTGTGTTTCGCCGGGTCGGCTGAACAGGACGGTCTTGGCGCTGTGCGTCTGCTGCCCGCCGAGCGGGTGCCCCGCATGACGGCCGAGCCGGGAGCGAGCGGGGTCAGTGGCGGTCTGCATGCCGATTCCGATTGGCCGGGCTCCGCCGTCTGGCTGCACGAGAACCATTTCCCGGGCGGGATGGAACTAACTCCCGAACAGGCCGCGCGCGGCATCCATTCACACAGCGAGGACGAGATCATTTTCGTCACTGCCGGCGCGATGCGGCTCGGTAACCGGCTGGTCGGCCCGGGCACCGCAATCGCCATTGCGGCGGACACTCTGTACAGCTTCACGGCAGGCCCGGAGGGGCTAAGCTTCGTCAATTTCCGCGCCGCCATGCCCGGCGACATCCGCTTTGCCGGCGGCGCCAGCATAAGCGAGACCGGCTACTGGCGGGAGCGGGTCGGCCGGCCCGACTATCTCGTGGCTTAAGCGTTCAGGTACGCCGTCCGGGCTGCTCTTGCCGTCCATGCACTTCCTGATAGGCAGTGCAAAAGCAACCGGGAGAGCTTGATCCATGAATGGCACCACCGAAAAGCCTGGAACGGCCAGCGCTGAATGGCGCGCACATTGGCCGCTGACTTTGGCGGCGATGGTCGGCTTTTCGACCATCGGGCTGCAAAGCTATGGCTTCGGTGCTTTTGCCGGGCCGGTCGAGAAAGCATTCGGCTGGACCCGCGCTGAAACAATGTTCGGCGTCACCGTGGCGATGTTCCTCGGCATCTTCCTCAACATTCTGGTCGGGCTGTTCATCGATCGCTTCGGCTCGCGCCGGGTAGCGATTGCCGGACTGTTTGTTTTGCCGGGTGCCTTTGCTCTGCTGGGCACGGCGACGGGTGGCTGGGTCAATTGGTGGCTGCTGTGGGTCGCCATCGCGATTGGCGTGGTTCTGGTGCAGGCGACGGTGTGGACCGGGCCGATTGCCGCCCGTTTCGACAAATCACGCGGGCTGGCGCTGGCAGTGGTCATGTCTGGTGCGCCGCTTTCGCTGATGATCCAGCCCAAGCTGGCGACATGGCTGATCGAAGCGATCGGCTGGCGGCATGGCTTTATAGCCCTGGGCGCGATCTGGATTGCGCTGACCCTTCCCTTGGTGCTGCTGTTTTTCCGCGACCCACCCCAGCGCGAACAGGCGGCCGCGAGTGGCCCTGCACTGGCCGGACTGGAGTTTGGCGAGGGCATCAGGACCCGGGCCTTCTGGGGGCTGGTGATCTCGTTTGCCGCATTCTCATTTTACAACATGACGATTGCAACCAACCTGATCCTGATGCTGGGCGAAAAGGGCATTGCCGCGGCAGAGGCGGCCAGCCTGATGTTCGTCATGGGAATTGTCGGGCTTTTCGCGCGGTTGGGCGTGGGCTGGCTGCTTGACCGTCTGCCTGGACACCTGATCGGCATGTGTACCCAACTGCTTCCGGTGATCGGCGCGGCCCTGCTGATGACCGACAATCCGGGAACGATCATCTTGCTCACGGTGATCGGCATGTTCGGACTGGCGACTGGCGCGGAAATCGACGTGGTGCTCTATCAGGCCACGCGGCATTTCGGGCTCAAGGCCTTTGGCACGCTGTTCAGCGGGATTATCACTTTCGGCGCGCTGTTTGCGGCGATCGGGCCGGCCACTGCCGGCTGGCTGCATGACCGCACCGGGAGCTACAATTCGCTGCTGGTGGTTGTCATGGTGTTGATGGCGATTGGCGCTCTGGGCATGGCAATGACCGGGCGAGCGCGGCGCGACTGGTCGTGACCCATGTTATCCACCTGATTCGCTCCCTATCCCTGATCGCACCGGCTGGACGCCCCTAAGCGGCTTGGGCCATAGGCTGGGCTCATGTGGCAACTTTATCAATTCCCGCTGTGCCCGTTCAGCCGCAAGCTGCGCCTGCTGATGAGCGAAAAAGGCATCGGCTACGAGCTGTGGCGCGAAAACCCGTGGGAGGGGCGTGACGAGTTCCGTCAGCTCAATCCCGCCGGGCGCACTCCGGTGCTTCACGATCCTGAAAAGGGCATCACCCTGTGCGACAGCCGGGCGATCTGCGAATACCTTGAAGAGACGGTTGACCGCAACGCCATGATCTCCGGAACCGCAGCCGGGCGCGCCGAGATTCGCCGCCTCGTCGCCCAGTTCGACGAGAATTTCTATGAGGACGTGACCGGGCCGCTGCTGCTTGAACGGATGAAAAAGCGCATTGTCTTGCGCCAATCGCCCGATTCACGTGCGCTGCGCGAGGCAATGAAGCTGGCGCACGAACACCTGTACTACATCGACTATCTGATCGACCGCCGCCCCTGGCTGGCCGGCGCGACGATGAGCCTGGCCGACCTTGCAGCCGCCGCGCAGATTTCGGTCGCGGACTATCTTGGCGGCATCGACTGGTCGAGCCACGAACAGGCGCGCGGTTGGTATTCTGTATTCAAGAGCCGTCCCAGCTTCCGCCCACTGCTGACCGAGCGGCAGGACACTATCCAGCCGCCGGAAGGCTATGGCGACGTTGACGGCTGAATTCTTGCCGCATGATCCCGCAGCAAGCCGAGAACCTTAGCGATAGAAGATGTGGTTCTCCACCCGGGCCATGCGGGTCAATCGCCATGCCGGGGAAACGCGCGCCGCGTGGAAGAACAGCGCGCCTTCCACGGGGCTCCGCCAGCTGCCGCCATGGGCGATCTGGGCAATAGCCACAGCATTGCGCCACTGGCGCGATCCGCGCGCGATACCCGGCATGGTGCCGCCGCGCACGAACGAGAACTGCGAGGGCTGAAACACCACGCCGCAGTAGGAATTGGGGAAGCGGCCCGATTTCGAACGGGCAACGATCACACGGCCGACTGCCAGCTGGCCTGAAAGCGATTCGCTCTTGGCTTCAAAATAGATCGCCCCGGCGAGGCAATTGAGCTCGCGCGGCAGTTCTGCGGGCTGCGGTTGGGCGGCGACCAGTGATACCAGCGTCGGGGCACGGACTGGCGCAGGGTCCTGGCTGAAAGCTTCGGAAGGGGCTTCGCGGCTTTGCTGGATCTGCTCTTCGGGCAGAGAGGGAAGCGTTTGCACCTGGAGCGGCGCTTGCGACGGGGCCTGGATCAGGCCTTGCGCGGCGACCGGGGAGGAATTGGGCCCATCTGTGTTTGGTTGGGCAACGATCGCGGTCGCACTGGCGAACGCGACAAGAAAAGTGGCAGTCACGGCGATAGTGCGCGACTGGCGAAGCTTGTTACTCATTTACAGCAATTCTTGAGCGGTGAACCGGCCTGGCGCAGGGTGTGCTCACATCAGGCCGCAAAGCCCCATGATCTGCACCGAAACCTGCCGGCGGCTCCCCGGCTGCGCGCTTGTTCCATTGGCCGAATTGCCAAAGTGAACCGCCCTCGCATCAAGGTTGGAGGCCCCTACATGTTGCATTGCAGCAAGGTCAAGCCACCGCAGGCGGCAATCCGATGAGCCGTTCCCCGTTCGCGATGTCCAGTTCGACAATCCACAGGTCCGGGTCCTGGGCTCCGCGCCGATCAAGATAATTGGAAAATTCCTGCTTGTTTTCAATATCTTCCGTCTTTGAACAATACCATGCCCGACTGCCATCGGCTTGCGGCATGCGTTCGTAAACTCTTGGATTGACGCCATTTTCGGTCAAGACCAGCAAGATCGTCCCTGCAGTCTCTTCGCCGCCCTTGAGCACTGCGGCAAAGCCGCCGCCATTCTGGGCCAGGCGAATCAGCGCGGCCACTTCAAACCGGGCGGGAAGCCGCGGCTCCTCTGTCACGGCGCGGCGTTCCGCAGGCTTTCAGAATAACCAGCAAGGCCGCTGAGCGCGATGCGCGAGCGCATGAAAGTGCCCGTACCGCGCCCGATTTCCTCGCCATCAGCATCGACCAGCCGCGCCTCGGCCACCAGCACCCGCCGCCGGCCACTGATCCAGCGCCCTTCGGCGCGCACCCGGCCTTTGCGGACCGGGCGGCTGAAATGGAGGTTGAAAGAAGTAGTCAGCAGGAACCGGTCGGTAACCAGCGTGTTGGCGGCATAGAAAGCGGCATCGTCGAGCATCTTGAAATAGATGGTGCCATGCGCCGCACCGGCAGCATGATAATGGCGCTCGTCGATGTCGAAGACGATGCTCGTGCGGCCTTCGCCCTCGATGGTCAGCGCTGAATCGAACAGCTGGTTGACCGGAGCCGAGGCATAAAGCCCCTCCAGCGCGCGCCAATGCAGCGCAGCGCCGGCTGGCGCCGCCTCAGGCGGCATCCCGGTCAATGACATTATACAGCAAGCCATAGATCACTTCTGCATCGGCGGCATTGGTGAGTGCGGCATGCATCCGTTCATCGCGCATCGTGCGAGATATTGCAGCGAGGGCATGGAGGTGCGCCGCGCCTGCCTGCTCAGGCGATAGCAAACCGAACACCAGATCGACCGACATGGCATCCGCCGCATCGAACATGACTGGCGCTTCGAGCCTCAAGAATGCCGCGACTGGCCGATTGACCCCGGCGATGCGGGCATGCGGGATGGCAACACCCCGGCCAAACCCGGTGCTACCCAGCTTCTCGCGCTCTTCGATACCAGCAAGCACCGCGGCCTCGTCCAGCCCGTAAGCCGCAGCAAAGCGCTGCGCGAGGGCGCGCATGATCGCCGGCTTGCCATCGGCACGGATGGTCGCCACGGCTTCAGGCAAAAGGGTGAAAAGCGCTGTCATGACTCTGATGCTGAACTAACGACTGGGCGTTTAAGCCAGATGAACAGGACCGTCCCGGAAAACCCGGCACGATCCCCCTCCTGTCTTGAAACGCACAACCGGGTAAGGTTGCGGGCAGGCTAACTAGGTTCGACCCAGCCGATCGATCCGTCGCCGCGGCGGTAAACCATATTATGTTTGCCAGTGCCAGCGTTTTTGAACAGCAGCGCGTTGGTGTTGCGCAAGTCGAGCATCATCACCGCATCGGAAACCGTGGCTTCGGGAACATCAACCCGGGTTTCGGCAATGATCACTGGCGCATCGGCGGGTGGCTCGTCCTCAATTGCCGCTTCCTCGAACACCACGTAGGCGGCTTCTTCCTGTTTGATCGCATAAGCGGCTTCTTCGTGCCGGTCGGTGATGCGGCGCTTGTAGCGGCGCAACTGGGTGTCAATCTTGTCGGCGGCCTGGTCGAGCGCGATGTGAGCATCGGGCGTGATGGCAGCACCTTTGAGGATCAGGCCGTGGCCGGCATGGGTAACAATATCGCAGCGGAAAGCGCCAGCCGGAGCCTTGCCGAAAGTGATATTGGTGGAGAGCGACCGGTCAAAATACTTGCCGACGACGGCCGTCAGACGATCGGTGGCATGGCTTTGCAGCGCCTCGCCAGTTTCCATCTGGTGTCCCGAGATGCGAATATCCATGGCAGTCACTCCTTGCTGTAAAAAGTCAGTTCGCCTTGCGCCAAAGCGGTTCGGTGAGCTTGGCTACAAAAGTTTCATGGGCCGCGATTTCGGCCGGACTTGCCTCGTGGCGACGTGGTTCGCGATAAGTCCGTGGCACAGCGACAACAGCGCTCGTGGCGTCATGATCCTGCTGGCCGCTCGCCGCCAGTTCCAGACCGATCTGGCGGCCGCCGGTGAGCTCGACATAGACCTGGGTGAGCAGTTCGGCATCAAGCAGCGCCCCATGCTTGGTGCGGTGCGAGCGGTCGATGCCATAGCGCGTGCACAGCGCATCAAGCGAATTCTTCGCGCCGGGATGGCGCACCCGGGCCATTGCCACCGTATCGATCATGCGGGAACGGTCGAGCGGCGGCAGCCCGCAGCGCGCGAGCTCAGCATCGACAAAACCGAAATCGAACCCGGCATTGTGCGCAACCAGCGGCGATGACCCGAGAAATTCAAGCAATTCGTCCACCCGGTCGGCAAACCGCGGCTTGTCGGCGAGGAAGCTGTCGCTCAGGCCATGCACGGCCTCGGCGGCGGCGGGCATGGACCGCTCAGGGTTGAAATAGGAATGAAAAGTGCGCCCGGTCTCGACCCGGTTGACCATTTCGATGCAGCCGATTTCCGCCAGCCGATCGCCGCCCTGGGGATCGAGTCCGGTGGTTTCTGTATCGAAAACGATTTCGCGCATCCTCCGTCACATATCGGCGGCGGTAGGCCATGAAGCAAGAGGCAGCGGCAGGTTTATTCGCCTTCATTCAGTTTTTTGACCAGGGCCGCGACCTGGGTGCGGGTTTCGGCGAGCGAACAGCCGGTATCAATAACATAATCGGCGCGCGCGCGCTTTTCGGCGTCAGGCACTTGCAGGCCCAGGATCTGGGCAAACTTCTCCTCAGTCATGCCCGGCCGTGCCATCACCCGGGCATGCTGCTGCTCTGCCGGGGCGGAAACTACCGCCACCGCATCAATCATGTGAAAGCCGCCCTTTTCGAACAGCAGGGGAATATCGAATACGATCAAGGGCACGCCAGCGTTTTCTTCAAGAAACCCTGCCCGCATCGCACCGACAGCTGGATGGACGATTTCCTCGAGCCGCTTGAGCTTGGCGGCATCGCCGAAAACGGCTGCCCCCAACTTGATCCTGTCGACCCCGGTGGGGCCGGTCGTGCCGGGAAACGCCGCCTCGATCATAGGAAGCAGCGCCCCATCCGGGCCTTGCAGCGCATGCACCGCAGCATCGGCGTCGAACACTGGCACACCGAACTCGCGCAGCATGCCCGCGACAGTCGACTTGCCCATGCCGATCGAGCCAGTGAGGCCGAGGATGAAGGGCTTTTTCATTCGATGAGCAGCGCGCGCAGTTCGGCGTCGTGCTGGCGCGGAGCGGGCATTCCGAAGAACTTTTCAAAGGCCAACGCCGCCTGGCCGATCAGCATTGCGAGGCCGTCGATCGTATGCAGGCCCTGCGCCTGCGCGCGCTGCATCAGGTCGGTCACGAGCGGATGAGTGACAATGTCATACACCGTCCCACCAGCGGCCACATAACGCTCAACTGGCGGCATTGGCGGATATCCGGACATACCCAGCGAAGATGTATTGACCAGCAAATCCGCAATCGGAACCTCGGCCCCGGGTTCGACCACACAGCCGCTTAGTCCAAATTCTGCGAGCAACGCTTCCCCTTTGGCTATGCTGCGATTCTGCAAAGAAACCCAGGCGGTCCCGCGTTGGGCCAGTGCTGCAAGTATGGCGCGGGCTGCGCCGCCAGCGCCGATCACGCTGACGGCAGGATAACTCCTGTCGCCCAGC
>CAXNKI010000024.1:0-9255 GCA_964202645.1 Alphaproteobacteria bacterium
AACAGGCCGGTTTTCCGGCAGGCGTCTTCCAGGTGCTGACAGGCGCAGGCGAAACCGGCCAGGCGCTGTCTTCCAGCCCCGGAATCGACAAAACCAGCTTCACCGGCAGCCCCGGGGTCGGCCGGGCGATTGCCATGGCGGGCGCGGCCAACCTCAAGCCGGTGTGCCTCGAACTTGGCGGCAAGAGCCCCAACATCGTGTTCGACGACTGCGACTTCGAGCGCGCGCTGATCGGCGCGCTCGCGGGCATCTTCGGCGCTACCGGGCAGACCTGCATTGCCGGCTCGCGGCTGCTGGTGCAGCGCGGCATCTATGACCGCATGGTCGAAGGGCTTGCCGCCCGCGCCGGCCAGATCAAAATGGGGGACCCGCGCTTGCCGGAGACCGAAATGGGCACGGCCGCCAACGAGCCACAATTCAACAAGATCCTCTCGTTCATCGAGGCCGCCAGGGGCGACGGCGCAAGGCTGGTCGCTGGCGGCGGGCGCGCCGAAGGGCCGGGGCTGGAAAAGGGCTTTTTCGTGCAGCCAACCATATTCGCCGACGTGCGCAACGACATGAAAGTTGCCGCCGAGGAAATTTTCGGCCCCGTTCTCTCGATCATTCCCTTCGAGGACGAAGACGAAGCGGTGAGCATCGCCAACGACACCCCCTATGGCCTCGCCTCCGGCGTCTGGTCGCAGGATATCAACCGCTGCATGCGGATGATGCGTGCGGTCCGCTCGGGCGTTGTCTGGGTCAACACCTACCGTGTTGCCGCTGCGCAGCTGCCGTTCGGCGGGATGAAGGATTCAGGCTATGGCCGGGTGCGCGGCGCTGCGGGTATTGATGAATGGATGCAGACCAAGACCGTGTTTATCGACTATTCCGGCGACCGCCGCGACCCGTTTTCGATGAAGTTTTGAGGGGCCGACTATGACCTATCTCGTCGCCGAAAATCTCATCGCCGAACCAGCAGGTCAGCGCTTCCGCGCTCTGGTCGAGCGCCCCGGTATCCTCCAGCTTCCGGGCGCCTACAACGGCCTCTCGGCATTGCAGGCCAAGGCCGCCGGGTTCGATGCGCTCTACCTTTCCGGCGCAGCGATGTCGGCATCGATGGGCCTGCCCGATCTTGGCGTGACGACGATCGACGACGTCTGTTTCTTCATTCGCCAGATCGCCCGCGCATCGCAATTGCCGATCCTTGCCGACGGCGACACCGGCTTTGGCGAAGTGCTCAACGTGATGCACATGGTCCGCGCTTTCGAAGATGCGGGCGCCGGCGCGGTGCAGATCGAAGATCAGGTGCTGCCCAAGAAATGTGGTCACCTCAATGACAAGAAGCTGGCGCCTGCGCCGGAAATGGCCGCCAAGGTCGCCGCTGCGAGGCAGGCGCGCCGTCATCTCTATATCATCGCCCGCACCGATGCCGTCGCCAGCGAAGGGCTCGACGCCGCGATTGCCCGGGCAAAGCTCTATGTTGAAGCCGGGGCGGATGCGATTTTCCCCGAAGCGCTGAACGACGCCGATGCATTTGCGCGCTTCGCCAGCGAAGTGAAAGTGCCGCTGCTCGCCAACATGACCGAATTCGGCAAGACGCCGTTCATGACCGCAGCCGAATTCGCGGCTTTGGGCTACAAGATGGTGATCTGGCCTGTCTCTGCGCTGCGCATGGCGGCCAAGGCGCATGAGGAACTTTATGCCACACTCATGGCCGAAGGCTGGGCCAAGCCGCTGGTCCACCGCATGCAGACCCGCGCCGAGCTCTATGCCACCATCGGCTACAGCGATTTCGAGGCGCTCGATACGTCGATTGCCCGTTCGCTGATCCCGAACGGTAATCCCGAGCGATAACCACCCATTGGCGATCACAACGAAAGTTTGACGGCAGGAGCCGTGCCAAAATGGCGCAGCGGTTCGAGGCAGGTGGCGCCGGTTCGCATTAGCTCTATGTTTTCAGCAGGTTCATTTCGGGCGCGCAGGAAGCATAACAGTGGCGGCAGCATCACAACTCACTGCGCGGCAGCGCAGCGAGCTCCAGTTCCATCGTGTCCATGCGGCGGCTCATCGTGGCGTCATAGAGCGCCCAGTCGCGCTCGACATTCTTGCCACCGGCCAGCGGCGACCGTGGAATGCCTATTGGTCGATGTATGACCGGATCATGGCCGCCAAGCCTGCGGGCAAGCGCGTGCTCGTGCCGGGCTGCGGCTTTGGCGATGACGCCATCCGGCTGGCATTGCTCGGCGCCCATGTCAGCGCATTCGATCTCTCGCCCGAATCACTGCAGATCGCCCGCGCGCGAGCCAGGCTGGCCGGTGTGGACATTGCCTTTGATGCCATGCCAGCCGAAGACCTTTCGGCCTATGCGGACGCCAGCTTTGACCTAGTGATCTTTGTCGATATCCTGCACCATGTCGATATCCCAGCAACGATCCGCGCGATCAGCCGCGTCGTCAGGCCCGGCAGCGAGATCATCGGCGACGAACTCTACACGCATTCGCTGCTGCAGCGGCTGCGCGAGAGCGCGGCGGTCGAAAAGCTGGTCTATCCGCTAATACGGCGCTGGATATATGGCGGTGCCGAGCCCTACATCACCCCCGATGAGCACAAGATCGACGAGCGTGAATTGGCTTGCGTGCTGGACCTGCTGAACAGGCCCGAGGCCGAATTCTTCGGGCTGGCCGAAGGGCGGCTGTTCCCTTCGCGGATGAAAGCGCTGGCGCGGATAGACAAACAGATCATGCACTTCGCCGGACCTGCAGCAGCGCGGCTCGGCGGCAGGGTCGTGTTTTCGGGGAAATGCAAAGCCTGACCGGCACGGTTCGCTGATGCATTGTGCCGACCCCGCGTGACTGACGATCACCTTCCGGGCCGCTTGATGGGGAAGAAGCCCAGGCGGCAATTTGTGACACAGGAAGGTGACCATGGCGGCGAGCCGAGCTATGGCGTGACGATGGCTGACTCTCCGCAGTGGTACGATTCGATCTGGCTCGACAAATATCTGGCTGCAAAGGCGATCGTTGCGCCGGAACGCCTGACTGAATTCGTCGAGAGCTTCTCGGCACTGCGCACCCATCCCGATTTCACTGTCAAGCGACTGCCCCAATTGTTTGACGCTGAGACACTGGCAGCAATCCGCCAGGCCCGGCACAAGCTCGATCCAGCCAAGCTGGAACTTCACGAGGCCAGGCGTTTCGGGCGCTTCATCGTTCACGACCTGCCAGAATTTACCCGGTTACAGCATCAACTCACTGAGCTGGTATCGCAGGCTGCTGGCGAGGCAGTCGAGCCGAGTTACAGTTTCCTCAGTCTCTATACCAAAATGGGTGTCTGCGAGCCACATCTCGATGCGCCTTCGGCCAAATGGACACTGGATATCTGCATCGACCAAAGCGAGCCGTGGCCGATTCATTTGAGCCAGATCATCCCATGGCCTGAGGCCTTCGCCGACCTTGGGGACGACTGGCAGGCAAGCATCAAGGCCGACCCCCAGCTGAACTTTTCAACCGAAGTGTTGATGCCGGGCGATGCCATCCTGTTTTCAGGCAGCAGCCAGTGGCACTATCGCGACCCATTGCCGCAAGGCGAGGGCAAGCGCTTCTGCGACTTGCTGTTTTTGCATTATATTCCCAAAGGGGCGGGCGAAATCGTCCGTCCCGACAAATGGGCCAAACACTTTGGCATCCCGGAGCTCGCGCAATCTACCCGTGTCCGAGCGGCGCAATAATTACCATTCCCTCCCATCCCGAAGCCTTGCGGGAAGCCGGCCCCGCGTGGCTGACGCGCGCCTTTCGGGCCTATGGCGCGCTGGTCAGCGATAATGCGGTGACTGCGATCACTGCTGCCACGGACTTTGCTGCGGGCAATTCGGGCGACAAGTTGTTGCTGTCGCTTGCATATGCCCGGCGCGATCCGGCCCTGCACACCGAGCTGTTCGTCAAGTTCTCGCGATGTCTAGGGGATCCCTTCCGTGATCGGCGCGCGCATGAGATGGATGGCGAAGTGCGCCTGGCAGCGCTCTCGCGCCATCCTGCCTTTCCAGTCGCTGTGCCCCGGCCCTATTTCGCCGGCTTCGATCCAATCAGCGGCAACGGTGTGCTCATCACCGAGCGGATCCGCTTCGGCGAGGCTGGCATCATGCCACTGCGCGCGAAGAACATGGACCACGAACTGGCAGATCCGGCCGAATACTACCGCGCCACACTTACTGCGCTCGCGCGGCTTGCCGCCGCACACCAGTCAGGACGGCTTTCGCCCGAGGCTGACCGACTGTTTCCCTTCGATGCCATGGCAGCAACTGCAGCCTTTCCCTTGACCGGGAATGCAGCCGAACTGGCGGATAAGGCCGCAGCCATCGCCTGTTTCATTGCCAGTGCCCCGCAGTTGTTCCCAGACCAGGTGCGGTCTGCCGATTTCGCCGCCCGGCTTGCCGAGGAGGCCGCGCTGTTTCAGCGCCATAACACCGAGGTGCGCCATTTCCTCCACGCCGACCCGCGGCTGATCGCGCTGGCGCACTGGAACACTCACATCGACAACGCCTGGTTCTGGCGCGGGGCAGACGGCGTGCTTAACGCAGGGCTGCTCGATTGGGGAATGGTCCGCCCGATGAACCTTGCCACTTCGCTGTGGGGCGGACTGTCAGGGGCGAGCGTAGCCCTGTGGGACGCGGATCTGGACACGTTGCTGGCGCATTTCGCGCATGAACTGGCAGGGCAGGGCGGGGCAGTGATCGCGCCCGAAGAACTGCGGTTCCATCTGGTGCTCAGCGTGGTCCAGCTGACGCTCGCGTTGATGTTCGATATCCCCGCCCTGATCGCCGAACGCATGCCGGATTACGCGGCGCTCACCGGCCTCGATGATCCGCGCCTGGCCAGCGACCGGGTGGTGCAGGGCTTCCTGCATACATTCGTTGCCGCGCTGAACCTGTGGGCGAGCGACGACCCTGGCGCGCGCTTGCGCGGGATCATTCGCTAATCGATATCCTCGAGCATTGCCGATGCGCCATGCTCGGCATCGGGCGCATGGTTGCGCAGGATGCTGAACAGTTCGCGCCCCGTGCCCGTGCTTGGCGGTGGCGGTGCGTCGGAAGTGCGCCCGGAAAGGTCAGCGGTGGTCTGCAACAGGCCATCACGCGCGCACAGGCGGATCACATCGCCATCGCGCAACAAGGCCAGTGCCCCGCCGTTCAGCGCCTCGGGGCAGAGGTGGATCGCGGCGGGAACCTTTCCTGATGCGCCCGACATGCGCCCGTCAGTGACCAGTGCTACTTTGTGGCCTCGGTCCTGCAACACGCCGAGCAGCGGCGTCAGCTTGTGCAGCTCGGGCATGCCGTTGGCGCGCGGGCCCTGATAGCGCACGACGACGACGACATCGTGGTCAAGCTCGCCGGCCTTGAAGGCCTCCTGCACAGCCTCTTGCGTGTCAAACACCCGCGCCGGAGCCTCGATGGTCCAGCGGCTCTCGTCGACGGCGCTGGTCTTGAACGTCGCCCGGCCAAGATTGCCCGCCACCAGCCGCATCCCGCCATCGGGCAGGAACGGCGCGGAAACCGGGCGCAACAGGGCAGGATCGCCCGCTTCTGCCGGAGCCGGCCGCCAGGCCAGCGCAGTGTCCTCGAGATAGGGCTCCTGCGCATAGGCAGTCATTCCGCCTTCCGCCACGGTCAGCACGTCGCCATGGATCAATCCACCGTCCAGCAGTTCGCGCACGACATAACCCATGCCGCCGCTCGCGTGGAACTGGTTCACATCGCCGTCGCCGTTGGGATAGACCCTCGCGATCAGCGGCACGGCGGCAGACAATTCGTCGAGATCGGCCCAGTCAAGCCGGATACCGGCCGCACGCGCCATCGCCGGCAAGTGGATCGCGTGGTTGGTCGATCCGCCAGTCGCCAGCAGGCCGACGCAGGCGTTGATGATCGCCTTTTCGTCAACCACGTGCGCCATGGGTCTGGGGTCATTGCTGCCTTTGCCGATTGCCGCCAGCCGGTGCACCGCCGAGCGGGTCAGCGCCGAGCGCAGCGGCGTGTTCGGCGGGACGAAAGCGGCGCCCGGCATATGCAGCCCCATCAACTCCATCATCATCTGATTGGAATTGGCGGTGCCATAGAATGTGCAGGTACCGGGCGAGTGATAGCTTGCGCTTTCGCTCGCCAGCAATTCGTCGCGGGTGGCCTTGCCCTCGGCATAGCGCTGGCGGACTTTCTGCTTGTCCTTGTTGGCGAGGCCGGATGGCATGGGGCCGGAGGGAATGAACACTGCCGGCAAGTGGCCAAAGCGCAGCGCACCAATAACCAGGCCGGGGACGATCTTGTCACAGATGCCGAGCAGCGCCATGCCGTCGAACATCGCATGGCTCATCGCGATTCCGGTGGACATGGCTATGATATCGCGGCTGAGCAGCGACAATTCCATGCCGTCCTGGCCTTGCGTGACCCCATCGCACATTGCCGGAACGCCGCCCGCGACCTGGCACGTCGCGCCGATCTCACGGGCATAGAGCTTCATCGCCTCGGGATAGCGGCCATAGGGCTGATGCGCGGAAAGCATGTCGTTGTAGGCGGTGACCACTGCCAGATTGGGTCCGCCGGCGATGATCGCTGCCTTGTCGCCCTCGGCAGCCGCGAACCCGTGCGCGAGGTTCGAGCACGAGAGGAAAGTGCGCTTGCCATGGCGCTCGCCCTCGCGGGCCATCAGGTCGAGATAGCGGCGGCGGGAGTCGCGCGATTTTTCGATTATGCGCTCGGTGACGCGCTCGATGGCGGGGTTCAGATCACTCATGCCAAGTCACCCCGTCACGTTCGGCCAGCGCAATTGCGGCCGTTGGCCCCCAGCTTCCGGCAGTATAGCTTTTCGGCAAAGTGCCGTGATCGGCCCAGCTGGCCCGGATCGCGTCGATCCAGTCCCATTGCGCCTCGACCTCGTCGCGGCGCACGAACAGTGTCTGGTTGCCTTCGATAAGGTCGAGCAGCAGCCGCTCATAAGCGATGCGCTTCGTTGGCCCGGCGAAGGCATCGGCCATGGCGATGTTCAGCGGCACCGGGCGCAGACGCAGCCCTTCGCGGTCAAGCCCGGGAACCTTGGCCATCAGCGTCAGCGATATGTTTTCTTCGGGCTGGATGCCGATCACCAGCCGGTTCGGCTCGCTCTTTGCGCCTTGTCCGGCGAAGATTGAATGCGGCACCCGGCGGAACTGGATGACGATTTCAGTCTTGCGTTCGGGCAGCCGTTTGCCAGTGCGCAAGTAGAACGGCACGCCTTTCCAGCGCCAGTTGTCGATATGTGCTTTGATTGCGACAAACGTCTCGGTGGCCGAAGGCGTGCCCAATTCGTCGATGTAGCCCGGCACAGCCGCTCCGCCGATTGCGCCGGCCTGATATTGGCCCGTCACGGTCTCTTCCGGGCCGACCAGCCGCAGTGAGCGCAGCACTTTGACTTTCTCGTCGCGCACTGCAGTCGGCTCATAGCTCGCCGGGGGCTCCATTGCGACCAGCGCCAGCAATTGCAGCATGTGGCTCGCCACCATATCGCGCAGCGCGCCCGCGCCGTCATAAAAGCCGACCCGGCCTTCAAGACCCACGGTTTCGGCAACGGTGATCTGGACGTGGTCGATGTGCGCTGCGTTCCACAAGGGTTCGAACAGGATGTTGGCGAAGCGCAGCGCCAGCAGGTTCTGCACGGTTTCCTTGCCGAGATAGTGATCGATGCGGAAAATCCGCTCTTCGGGAAAGGCATGGGCAACCGCGTCATTGATCAGACGGCTTGATTCCAGATCAGTCCCCAGTGGCTTTTCCAGCCCGATGCGCACCCGCTCGCCCGCCAGGCCGCTGGCGGCGAGCCCGGCGATGGTCGGCTCGAACAGGGCAGGCGCGGTCGACAGGAAGATCGCCAGGCCTTGCTCGGGCGTGCCGACTTTGCCTGCCAGCGCGGCAAATCCTTCCGTCTGGCTGGCATCGAGCGGATGGTAATCCAGCCGGTTGAGGAAGGTCGCATAGCTGCCGCGGCGCCCAGCGGGGAGGAACTTGTCGAGCGCTTCGCGCGCGAAATTGCGAAAGGCGGCGGTATCAAGGGGTGACCGGGCGGTACCGACGATGGTCAACCGCTCGGCAAGCCGCTTGTCAGTATCGAGTGCGAACAACGAGGGCAGCAGCATGCGCTGCGCCAGGTCCCCGGTCGCGCCGAAAAGCAGCAGTCTGTCGGCAGTGAATTTCATGCCAATTCCTTGACGCGGCAGTTGAGCCTGAGCCGCGAATTGTGCATCGCAATAGCGATTTGTGCAATGCAATAGCGATATCTTTTGTCTCCAATGGCGCGGTCCGATCGACTGGCAATTGCACAACGCTCGCAACAATGGCAGGAACCGCGCCAACGAGGAGAGAACGATGTCTGGACCTGCTGCTGCCACCACCTTCCCGCGCTCGCTTGATGAGATCCGCGTCGACAGCGATGGCGTCCCCGCGCATGTGCCGAAGGACCGGGTGGTCGACATCACTTTCGCCATGGGCAATGTGCCCAACGATCTGGTCGATCCCTATGAGCCGTTCCAATGGCTCAATGGCCCGGGCGTTCCGCGGCTGCTCTACAACAAGCCTAGTATGAGCGCGATGGCCCTCGCGGCGGGCGGCGGCATGGGCAATGGCAATTGGGTAGCTGCGCATTACGAGGATATCGATCGTATCTATTGCGACAACGAGCATTTCTCCAACAAGGGCACAGCCGAATTCCAGCGGCTGATTGGCGAGACTTTCCCCTCGATCCCGCTGGGCCTTGATCCGCCCGAGCACACCCAATACCGCATGTTCCTGACCCAGTTCCTCGGACCCGCCACGATCACCCGGGTGATGGAGCCGATGATCCGTGAAGTGCTCGAGGAAATGATCGGCGAGATCGCGGACAAAGGCGAGGTCGACATGGCCTGGGATTTCGCCAGGGTATTTCCGGTGCGCATTTTCATGGGAATGATGGGATTTCCCAAGGAAATGTTTGATGATTTCCTGGAATGGGAATGGAACATTCTCCATTCAGGCAGCCTGGAAAAGATGCAGTGGGCGCTGACCAATGTTCTCAAATTCCTGCGCGGTTTCATCGCCGAGAAGGAAAAGAACCCCGATCAGTTCCTCACCAGCCTGATCGTCAACGGCAATATCAAGGGTCGCCTACTTACCGAGGACGAGAAGATCGGCATGGTCTGGTTCCTCTGGCTGGGCGGGCTGGATACGGTCGCGGCAACCATTGCCCAGATGTTCCGCCGCATGGCCCTGCAACCGGAAATTCAGCG
>CAXNKI010000025.1:0-9138 GCA_964202645.1 Alphaproteobacteria bacterium
ATTGTGGCGGCCGAACCTGCAGGCCGACTCAATGACAAGCGGTCCGGCACGATTGTCATCACAGCATATTCTCCCTAGGTTGCGAAGCATTAAACGGATGCAAAACGGTGGAATATGCTCTGGCTGCGCCAGACCGCAGCCCGCCGGACTGCAACAGCGGTTTTGCGGATGAAACTGGCAGCTGGGGATCCCCGGGGAGTGAAGTGGTGTGAGTAACGTGGCGTGAGCGAAGAAGAAATGCGCAAGCGGCTGGAAGCGCTGCGGATCGAACACCGCGACCTCGACGCAGCAATCGACGCGCTGACTGCATCGGGATCGACCGACCAGTTGCAGATTGCCCGGCTGAAGAAGCGCAAGCTGCGCCTGAAGGACCAGATCTCGCAGCTTGAAGACTATCTGATCCCCGACATCATCGCCTGATTCTTCGCGCGCAGCCGCCCGCAGACCGTGCCGCTTTCGGACAGTTGGAAATGGCTGTGCGAAACCCGGGGTGCAGCAGTTGCCCTTCCCGCGCGCCGGGGCCTATCGCTTCTCTCCATGACGGCGACCGCCTCGATCAACCCGCGCATTCTCGATTCGCTGTATGGCGAAGCATTGGTGCTGTCCGATGAGGTTCGCGCAACTTTTGCGCTGTCGGGCCGCATCGGCCAATCGGGGCTCGACGAGGATCTGGCGCGTGTAGCGCTCTCCTGCGAGGCGCTGCGCACCACGACGCGGATGATGCACGCCATCGCCTGGTTGCTCAATCACCGCGCCTTTTTCCAGGGCGAGCTCTCCGAGTTCCAGCTGCGCCGGCACGGCCGCCTGTCGGTCGAAGTCGGTCGCTCGGACCCTGATCATTGCACGCTGCTGGAGCCGCCGGTGCGCGAACTTATCGCCGCGACCGAGCGGTTCTATGCAAGGTTGCTGCGGCTTGATCGCAGCTGGCGCACCAACGACCGCGATGCGCCGCCGCCCAGCGCAATTGCCCGCCTGCGTGAACGCATGGGGCAAGGCGCCACGGCGTGACTTCTAGCTCTTGATCCGCGCGGCTTGCCGCGGGCCTGTGCCATAGTCCAATGTCCCGAACATCCAGTCGAACAGCAGCGTGATCGTTGCATAGTTGCCGCCAGTGAACCGGGCGTGGTGGTGGTGGTGCATCTCAGCGGCGTGGTGCCAGTACTTGAACGGGAAACGGTCATTTTCCCACAGATCGTGGTTGTGCAGGTTGATGTGGCTGAAGGCGATCCAGGTGACGACAATCGTCGGCACCGAGAACTTGCCGAGCACGAACGACAGCGCGAAAATCACCACGACATAGAGGCCAAGCCCGATCGCTATTTCCAGCGGATGGATGTAACTTGAATCGCCGCGACACGGGTTATGCTGGCGGTGGTGGACCGCGTGCATCCAGGTCAGCGGCCCATCGAACCACTTGCTTTGGTGGAAAACGAAGCGGTGCGTCAGGTAGTAGAAAAAGTCATAGACCATCAGGATGACAAAGCTGTCGAGGAGCAGCTTCCACCACACCGGCAGTTGCGATGTCAGTGTGAAGGGCACAATCCCGCCGAAAATGACGACCAAGAAGAGGACCGACCACTTGCGGTTCCACTTCTGGTTGGCCGAATAGGCAGGCTTCTGCATTTTCGCCGAAAAGGTATCGCGATTGAGCTTGTCGGCAGCAGCGAAGGCCGGGATCAGGTTGAACAGATGGCGCGTCACCAACGGGATCAGGAAGATCCCCGCCAGCGTGATCAGCGAAAGCTTGATCTGCCAGTTTTCCCACAAAGCAGTCAGGAAAGGTGAGGTCACCGTCGGGGCACTCCTTATGCCAGGCACGAACCGCAAACTGGACACCGGGGAATCAGTCTGCGAGCATCAAGCCGATTTTTGATACCTAATGTATCAAAAATATGTTAACGCCGGAACTATGTCAAGAACCATGTCAAGACAGCCCGACCCACGCAATCAAAGGACACGGTCGGCGGTCAAGGCGGCTCTCGTCGATCTGTTGGCCAGCCAGCCATTCGACCAGGTGCTGGTTCGCGACATCGTTGCGCGCGCCGGTATCGGCAATGCCACTTTCTTCCGGCACTACCGCGACAAGGCGCAAGTGCTCGAGGAAGTGGCGCAGGATTTCTTCGAGCAGGCCAGCGGCGCGATGTTGCCTGCGCTTGGCGACCGCCACAGCGATCTTGGCGCGCGCCACCTGTGTCGCTTCGTCGACAAACATCGCGTCGTCTATACCGCCCTGCTGACCGGCGGCGCCGGCGGCCAGATTCGCGCCGATTTCGTCGAAAAGACGGCAGAGCAGGCTTTTGCCCTCGCTGCCGATCAGCCGCTGCGCCTGCCGGGCCGCTTGGCAGTGATCTATCCGCTTTCTGCAATTGTCGCGATACTCGCCTGGTGGCTGGGCGAAGTGCCCGAGACGCCGACCGACGAAGTGGCCGAGCTGATTGCGCGGTTGGTATTCAAGCCGATGTCCGAATATTGATCGACAGGAAGCTGGCTTGCGGCCAGAAAACGCACCAAGGCACAACAGGGGGATCGCCATGCCAATCGTCAACAGCCTGATCGGGATTGCGCTGATCCTTGCTATCGCCGTCGCGCTTTCGGCAGACCGCAAAGCGATCCGCCTTCGGGTTGTCGCCGCCGCCTTCGGCTTGCAGGCCGGGCTTGCCGCGCTGGTGCTCTATGTGCCGGCGGGCAACTACGCGCTTCAGGCGGTTTCCGGCGGCGTCTCGGCGCTGCTTGGCTATGCCCAGGCGGGGACAGACTTCCTGTTCGGCCCACTCGCCAGACCCGAAATCGGCGGTACCAGTTTTGCCATTTCCGCCCTGCCGGTGATCGTGTTTTTCGCCGCGCTGATCGCCATTCTCTACCATCTCGGCGTGATGCAGCTGCTGATCCGCTGGATCGGCGGCGCTCTGGAGAAAGTGACGGGCATTTCCAAAGTCGAAAGCCTGTGCGCGGCTTCCAACATCTTTGTCGGCCAATCGGAATCGCCGCTCGTGATCCGGCCCTATCTTGCGGGCCTGGCACCCAGCCAGCTGTTCTGCGTGATGACAGTGGGCATGGCGGGGGTCGCCGGGACGATCCTGGCCGCCTATGCCTCGATGGGCATCCGTATCGACTATCTCGTCGCCGCGGCCTTCATGTCGGCGCCTGGTGGCATCCTGATGGCCAAGCTGATCATGCCCGACCCCAAGGGCTTCGTGGCCGAGGACGTTGCCGCGCTCGATGGCAGCAGCTTCGAAGACGGTGAGAAGCCAGCCAACCTGATCATGGCCGCGAGCCAGGGCGCGCAGACCGGGGTGAAGCTCGCTGTCGCAGTAGGCGCGATGGTGCTGGCATTTGTTGCGCTGGTGGCACTGGCAAACGGCTTCGTCGGATGGCTGGGCGCGATGATCGGCTTTCCTGACGTCACTTTCCAGTCGCTGCTCGGCTATGTCTTCGCGCCAGTGTTCTGGCTGATCGCAGCGCCCGACTGGGCCGAAGCGCTCCGCGCGGGCAGTTATTTCGGCACCAAAGTGGTGCTCAACGAATTCGTCTCATTCATCGATCTGGGGCAGGCCAAGGATCTTTCGGCCCGCACTGTGGCCGTGGTCACTTTTGCCCTGTGCGGCTTCGCGAATTTCAGCTCGATCGCCATCCAGATGGCGGTGACCGGCAGCCTCGCCCCCGCCCAGCGGCCAGTGATTGCCAGGCTGGGGGTCAAGGCGCTGATCGCCGGCAGCCTGTCGAACCTGATGTCAGCGGCGCTCGCGGGGCTGTTCCTGTCATTGTAGCGGACGGGCGATCCCTCCAAAATGGAGGGAATTCCGGGATTTTTACGCATAGTTTCAGCATGATAAATAGGCGCAGGGCAGCGGCATGCCCGTGCTCACCCTCTTCGCCACCGCCACTTTCGCGCTCTGTGCGCCTGGCCCCCGCAACACCTGCGTCGTCGATGGCGACACTTTCTGGCTGAATGGCGAGAAAGTACGCATCGCCGATATCAACGCACCCGAAACCCACGGCGCGGCATGCGCCAGCGAGGCAGCGCGCGGGGCTGCAGCGAGCCGCCGGCTGATCGTGCTGCTCAATTCCGGGCCATTCGAGATGCAGGCCGGCAGCCGCGAGCGCGACCGCTATGGCCGCCTGCTGCGCACCGTCACGCGCCGGGGCCAGAGCCTTGGCGGGCAACTGATCGCCGAAGGCCTCGCCGAGCCCTGGCAGGGCCGCCGTGGAAACTGGTGCGCGGTGGCGTCACCGGGATGAATCGCAATGCCTCTCAGTTGCGTTAACCCAAGCTAGTCAGGGGCTGGCAATTGCCATTGTGACAAGGCAGGGTTCAGCGCCCGGCATGCACGAGGAATCCCGCATGACCGATTTCAAGAACCGCTACGGCCCCGTCGCGCTGATCACCGGCGCTTCGTCCGGCATTGGCCAGGGCTTTGCCGAGGAGCTGGCGACACGCGGCTTTGATCTGGTGCTGGTGGCGCGGTGGACTGATCGGCTGGCCGACCTCTCCGAGCAGCTGGAAACCCGGCACGGCACCCGGTCGGCGATCTGCGATGCCGATCTCTCGCAGCCGACTGCACCCGGGGAATTACATCGGCTGGTGGCCGGCCGCGACATCGGGCTGGTGGTCAGCAATGCCGGCTTCAGCGTGCGCGGGCTGCATGAGACGCTCGATCCGGACGAGCTCACCGAAATGCTGACCGTCAACTGCCATGCCCCGTTGCATCTGGCCCGGCTGTTCCTGCCTGCCCTCAAAGCCAGAGGCCGGGGCGGCTTCATCATGGTCAGCTCGATCGAGGCGCTGATGGGCTGTCCGATGTCAGCCGCCTATGCAGCGATGAAAGCGATGGTGCTGCATCTGGCCGAAGGGCTCTATGCCGAGGCGCAAGGCAGCGGGATCGATATCCTCGCTTGCTGTCCGGGTGCGACGGCGACAGAAGCAGGCCTTCGCGCCGGGGTTGATATGTCGCAGCTCGCCAACGTTCAGCAGCCGCGCGCGGTTGCGATCTCGACGCTGGACAATCTGGCCAATGGTCCGGCGCATTTCCCCAACGCAGCTTACAAGGCGCAGTTCGACCAATTGCTCAGCCTTCCAAAAAGCGATGCCTTGAAGGCGATGGCCCAGGCAATGCAGGGGCGGTGAAACCCGCCACTTGATATAAAATGCATTATCTGTAATTCCGGGGGCATGTCTGCCACTCCCCTCCCCGGCCGCCCATTGCACGGCAAGCGCGTGCTGGAGCTCGGCACCATGATCGCCGCGCCGTTCGCCACCCACATTCTTAGCCAGCTCGGCGCCGAGGTGATCAAGATCGAGCCGCCAGCAGGCGACACGACGCGCGCGCTGGTGCGCGGCGGGCCTTCAGGCACGATCGTCGCCTACAGCCATTCGAAGAAGGCGGTGTGCCTCGACCTGACCACCAAGGGCGGCAAGGCCGTGTTCCGCAAACTCGTCGCCAGCGCCGATGTCGTGATCCACAATCTGGCGCCGTCCGCCGCGCGCAAGCTGGGGGTGACGGCGGACGATTGCATGGCCGCCAATCCTGCCGTGGTCCACGTCCACATCAAGGGCTATGCGCATGGCCCCCAGGCAGACGACCTTATGACCAACCCGATCGCCGAAGCCGCGACCGGCGCGATGGACGATCACCGGGTCGATGGCCGGCCCACGCGTTTCGGGCCAAGCTATCACGACCAGTTCGCTGGCTCTTACGCGGTGATCCGCGTGCTCGCCGCGCTGATGAACCCAGCCGCAAGCGAGGCCGACCGGCGCATCGAGATCGGGCTTTACGAGACCGGGCTGCACCTCGCCGCGCGCGATCTGGCCGGGATGCAGCTCAAGACCCAGCTCCTCGGCAGGCTGGAGAAGGAAGGCGGCGGCGAGTTCTCGATGCCTGGCTACGGCTCCTATCTCACCAGCGACGGGCGATGGCTCTATCTGCTGATCCTGACTGACGCCCACTGGGCGAAACTGACCCGGGCGCTCGCCATGCCAGAGGACGGCGACGAAAGCCTGCTCAAGCTGCGCGACCGCAAGGCCCAGCGCGATCGGGTCGAAGCCGCAGTTAGCCTGGCAATTGGCTCGCTGGCCTTTGCCGAGGCCGAGGCAAAGCTGAAGGCCGCAGGGCTGGGCTTCAACGAAGTGATGCCGCTCGAACGTGTACTTGAAGTCCCGCAGGCCCGCCAACCGGGCAAGCTGCGCGAGCTTGACTGGCGCGGCCTGCATTTCGAAGTGCCTGAATTTCCGGGGCAAAGCGAAGCCCTGCCAAACTTGCCACCGCCAGAACTGGGCGAACACACGGAGGAACTGCTCGGCGAACTGGGCTTTTCGGCAAGCGAAAGCGCAGCCCTGATCGCAAGCAGCGCTGCGCGCAGCGCACAACCTGGCGATTTCGCCTGGGCACCGGTGAGGTCCAAGCCGTGATCCAGTCCAAAACCAAGGAAGTGCAAGTCGCAGATTTTCTGCGCGAGGGCATCATTGCTGGGCGTTTCGCGCGCGGGGCGCGACTCAAGCAGGCAGAGATCGCCGATCAGCTGGGCACCAGCATCACCCCGGTGCGTGAGGCGCTGAAGCTGCTCGAGGCTGAAGGTTATGTCGCGGGCGACAGCTTCAAGGGCGCAATCGTGGCACCTTTCGATATCCAGGCCTCGAGCGAAGTTCTGTCCTTGCGCATCCTGCTCGAAACGCAGCTGGTCAAAAGCGCAGTCGAGAAGGCCAGCGCTGCCGACATCGCCGAATTGAAAGTCATGGCCCAGCTCTTTGCCGATGCCTTCGATCGCGGCGACAACGAAGCGGCGCGGGCTGCCAACTACCGGTTCCACCACCGCATGTTCGAAGTGGCGGCGATGCCGCAGACGCTGCATTTCGTCCAAATCCTTTGGGCCCGCTACCCTTTCGACCTGATCAATCGGCTTAAAGGCCGCGTCAGCCGCGCGGCCGAAGAACACGACCTCATGCTCGCCGCTATGATCGCCGGGGACAGTTCTTCGGCGATGCTCGCCACGCGCCAGCATATCGAGGCGGGGTGGCTGGAGCTGAGGGACTCAGTCAAACCGGAAGGTGCCAGGAAATGAAACCCACCCTCGTCCTTGTCATGGACATGATGAACGACATCGTCGCCGAGGACGGCTTCAATGCCAAGACCTTTGGCGTGCAGGTCAAAGAGCGCGATGTGCTTGCGAACACCGCAAGGGCCATTGCCTCGGCACGGGCGGCAGGTGCCAGGATCGGCTACGTCCGCGTCGGCTTTTCCAGCGACTACCGCGAATGCCCGCCCGCCTCGCCGATCTTCTCCGGCGCGCGAAACAACAAGATTTTCCAGCTCGGCACGCATGGCACCGAAGTGCATCCCGCGGTCGCTCCGCAGGCGCATGATTTCGATATCGTGAAACACCGCGTCAGCCCGTTCTACGGCACTTCGCTCGAGCCGATCCTGCGCGCGAACGGGATCGAACGCGTGGTCCTGTGCGGCATTTCGACCAACGGCGTGGTCCATTCCGGCGCGCGCGAGGCACACGACCGGGACTATGAAGTGGTGATCCTTGAGGATTGCTGCGCCGGCGTGACGCCTGATGAGCACATGCACGCCATCGCGTGCCTCGGACGCTACGCGACAATCGTCAGCAGCGCGGGTTTCGACTGGTCGGCGTGAGTACACTTGCAAGATAATGCATTATCTACCATTGGCCACACAACGAATCGCCTCAGGAGCACAAGAATGAGCAACGCCCCCACCGATCAGGACATTGGCCACGCCGCGGCCGAGGGCAAAATCACGCCCGAAGCGATCAAGGCCGCCGAAAACATGATCGGCATGCAGCTGCGCCCCGAAGGCCCCTATATGCAGGACGCCAGCGAAGACACCATGCGTAACTGGTGCAACGGCATCGGCGACCTCAATCCGCTTTACCGCGACCTCGAATATGGCCGCCTGTCGCGCTACGGCTCGATCGTTGCCCACCCCAACTTCCCGATGGCTTTCGGCTGGATCGGCCGCACCCGCTGGGGCCTGCCCGGCGTCCACGGTTTCTATGCCGGCAACGACTGGGAACTGTTCCGCCACGTCCGCCCCGGCGACCGCATCACCGCGATCGAGCGCGTTGTCGGCATTGACGTGAAAGAGTCGAAGTTCTCCGGCACGCTGGTGATGCAATATGTCGAAGCCACTTTCGCCAATCAGTTCGGCGATGTCGTCGCCAAGGCGCTCGGCACCTGCACCCGCCACGAACGCAAGGCCGCCCGCGAGGCCGGCAAGTATGATGACATCAAGACGCACGAATATTCAGCCGAGGATTTCGACCGGATCGACCAGGCCATCCTCAATGAGGAAAAGAACATGCGCGGCGCCAATGTGCGCTATTGGGACGAAGTGCAGGAAGGCGAGGAGCTGCCCGAAATCGTGCGCGGTCCGCTCAGCCTGATGGACACGATGGGCTTCCTCGTCGGCTCCGGACGCGGTCACACCCACGGCGTGATCTTCAAGAACGCGGTCAAGCACCCCGGCCACTTCTTCCGCAACCCGGAAGCGGGCGGCGGCATCGAATATACCGGCATCGGCCACCACCGCGAATCGACTGCCAAGGAAGTAGGCGTGCCCGGCGTCTATGATTACGGTCCGCAGCGCAGCTCATGGATGGCCAGCCTCGTCACGAACTGGATGGGCGATGCCGGCTTCCTCAAGCGCGTGCGTACCCAGATGCGTGGGTTCAACATCATGGGCGACTGCACCTGGGCTCGCGGCAAGGTCACGCGCAAATATGTCAAGGACGGCAACGCGCTGGTCGACATTGAAATCCGCGGCGAGAATCAGCGCGGCGAGTTGACCACTCCTGGCCTCGCCACGGTGCTGCTGCCCAGCCTCAACCCGCAGCACAACGTATTCTTCGACGGGCGCAATTGCGATCTCGAACTGCCGGTGGTGCGCTGAGCCCCGCCTGCGGGATCGGGCCAATGGCGACTGCCCCGCTCAACGGATTGAGGTTGGCCGTCCACGCATCCGGCGTGGCGGCTGCCTATGCCGCGCGGATGCTGGGAGTGCTGGGCGGCACGGTCACGCTGATCGAGCCCCCGCAGGGCACGCCGCTCCGCCGCGAACCGCCGTTTCTGCCAGGCAGCGCGGTGTCTGCGCTGTTCGCCTATCTGACGGCCGGAATGGC
>CAXNKI010000026.1:0-8967 GCA_964202645.1 Alphaproteobacteria bacterium
GGAGCCGCTCCAGCTCAATCACGTTCTCAGAACTTGTAAGAAATTGAGCGGTCGAAATCAGGTGCATCAATGCTATGTCGATCACTGCCGGATTAAACGAGATTGGAGGGTCGTCCGACGCTAATACCTCAATATTGAAGGAAATTGACGGAACTCCATTATTGACTGTAACTATGCACGCGTGACGAATTTTTCGGATCAGTTTATAAGCTGGCTCTTTTGCATCGCCAGAATGAACGCCGCTAGCTACGTTCGCTATGTACTTTATGACGTCCGCTCGTGTGACCCAAGCCCCACGTACACACAAAATCTTCTGGTTCTGAAATGTTTCTATTCGCAGCCGAACCATTTGATCGGGATGATAGCCAGGAATTTCGCGGGCATTTGGTCCCTCATCCATTCGCATAGCTGCCATTTGCAAACCGTGCGTCTGAAGGCCATCTGCCGCAATGAATAAGAACGGTTTCTTCTCATCCGCCCGATAAATGTGGCGTAGGTCCGGAGCATCGATTTCGATCTTTCCTAACCTTGGAGCGGCAATTTTTCGCAAATCACCCTCGACTAAGATGCGTCGAAGCTGATTACTCAGACGGCGAACGTCGCCAGCGCTGTGCATCTCTTGCGTAACGATCTGGCGTACATGTTGGAGGTCATCAACTAGGACTAGTGCTGCGTCGTGAGTGGAGGCTCGCAATGCCGCCCTTTCCGCATCTGACAGAGGCCCCCTTTTCATGTTTGAATGCTGTTGCCTTGTTCCAAATCGGAGTTGACGCGTTATCTTAAGAACTCATAACCAGTTCTCCCCGAGATCCCTGATTCTCAAGTTCACAGGGAGTTACTCTGAAAGGAGCTACAGCCCATTACGGTGGCCTTACGGTGACACGGGCATTACAATGACACGTGCAACATCCCCCAAATTCCCGGGAGCGCGAGGGCAATAGCCCTCGCAACTTCTCTTACCCCTCCCCGCAAAAGCACTTTCCTACACCCCGCCCCGCATGGCACAGAGCCCGCGCTGCTCCTTGAACGCGTGAATTCCCCTCCCGAACCCGCTGCCCGAAGGCCGTGGGTTTTGCTGCATCTGGGCCCCCGCGAAGTTTTGCTGAATCTTCAGTTTGCCATGCGTCACACGTGCAAAAATACCAAAGTTAACCATTATGAACGGCCCGATCAGAACAGCCGCTGGATCAGAACAGGCCGGGCGTCTCGCGCTGGGCCGGGGTCGGCGCATCGGGGGTCAGCAACTGGTAGGTCGGGCTGAAGATCGGCGTGCGCTCCGCGCTGGCGGTGAGCCCGATGGCGGCGGGGCAGGAGCGGCCGCCGAGGAAATCGAGCGCGGCTTTGGTCGAGGCCTCGGTGGCGTCGCCGAGCGGTTTGGCGAAGTCGTCGGTGGCGGCGCAAGTGCGTTCCATCACCGAGGCGAGGCCGGTGTAGTAGTCGCCCTGGCGGTTGGAGTTTTCGCTGCGGAAGGCGACGACGCGCAAGCGGTCGTCGCACGTGCTGCGGTCAAAGGCGATCTGGCCGACCGGCTTGCCGAAGGTGTTGGTGCCGATCAGCGCCTGCGATGTGCCAAGGTAGGGCCGCATCGAATTCATCACCAGCTCGCTGGTCGATGCCGTGCCGCTGGCGCCGATGAAGGCGATCTTGGTGGGGGCGATGGTTTCGGTCTTGGCGGCGAAGTTTTTCTGGTCGTTGTTCGCGGCCTTTTCGCTCCGGAAGGTAGTGTAGGAAAAGACCTGCCCCGCCCGGCCGCCGCCCATCAAGTCGCCCATCAGCTCGGCGATGGAGACGAGGCCGCCGCCGTTGTAGCGCAAGTCGATGACCAGTTCAGTGACGCCTTGCGCCTTGAAATTGGCAAAGGCGCTGCGCAGCGCCGGATCGACAGTGTCAATGAAGGTGCGCAAGTTGAGGTAGCCGACCTTCTTGGTGCCATCGAGCAGGACTTTGGCGCCATAGCGCGAGGAGACCGGGGTGAGGCTGTAGGCCGCTTTGGTCACGGTCACATCGCTGGTCGCGCCATTGGTGATGACGCGCAGCAGGCGGGCGGTGCCTGCGGTCGATGGCCCGAGCGCGTCAGACACGGCCTGCGATCCGCCGGCGGCGAACAGGGAGGTCACGGTCTGTGTGGTTCCGGCAGAACTGCCGATGGCGATGATCTCGGTGCCGCGATCGAGCCCGGCGGCGAGCGCCGGCGCGCCTTCGAAAGCCTCGGTGATGAACAGGCGGCGGGCGGCCAAATCGTAGCTCAGACGAATGCCGAAGCCGGCGCTGGCGCCGCTGTCAAAGAAGGCGTTCTCCTGGGCAATCGAGGTGATGTAGGTGAAGAACCGGTCCCGCGACTGGGCACGGGCCGGGGCGACAAGCGCGTCGATATAGCTTTGCACATCGGCGAAGCTGGCGGGGTTGGCCGTGGTGCTCAGCAGGGTGGGGAACAGATGCCACTCGGTGATCCGAGCCGCTGCCCAGTCCTGCCGCTCGCGCACCGAGCAGCCTGCGACAGTTGGCGTGGGCGTGGGTGTGGCGGATGGCGTGGGCGTCGGCGTGACGGCGACAGGCGTCCCGCCCCCGCCACTGCCATCGCCGCAGCTGGCCAGCATCGCCACGAGTGCGATCAGGGCCGGTGCCTTGCGGGGTCTGTCGGTGTTCATCTGCGCCCCGCCCTGCGCTGGTCTGGTTGCCTGCGCTTCTGCCAGCGCCGCGCGCCGCGATCAAGCCGCGGCGGGGAAGTCTCCCACCGGTGTGTCATTCGGGCAACTGGATAGTCTTGGTCCGCGATGTGACGCCCTGGACGATCTCCAGCGACGACTTCGCCGCGCCAAGCGCCTTGGCGAGCAGGGCCAGCAGCGCGGCGTTAGCCTTGCCGTCCTCGGCGATCTGGGTGATCCGGACCTGTAGCAAGCCGTCTGCGCATTCTTGCGGCAACACGATGGCATTGGCGCGTGCGCCAGGCGCCACGCGCACCGTCAGCCGCCGCTGCTGGTCGGCAAGCCGCAGGATCGCCTCGGCAGGCGGCAGTCCGCGATGCTTTGCCATCAGTGCCGGGTCATCAGCGCCGAGCCATCAGCGTTTCCGGACAAACTCCGCGCGTAGCACCAGGCCCTTGATGCCATCGAAGCGGCAGTCGATTTCCTGTGCGTCGCCGGTCAGCCGGATCGACTTGATCACGGTGCCCTGTTTCAGCGTCTGCCCGGCGCCCTTGACGGTCAGGTCCTTGATCAGGGTCACTGAGTCCCCGTCAGCCAGCAGATTGCCGACCGCATCGCGCACTTCGACTGCGCCATCGGCAGCGCGTTTGGCGGCAAGCTCGCCGGCAGGCAGCCACTCGCCGCTGTCCTCGTCATAGACATAGTCGTCATCGTCATCGTCACCGGCCATCGCGCGCATCCTTGCTTGAAGGATCGCCATGACAGACCGAAGCGGCCAAGGGGAGCGAATTCAACCCGGCGTCGAAGGACCCTACTTCGCCGCGTCCATCGCCTTCTTGTAAGGGATCGCGCCGATGAAGATGCAGAGCCCCATGATCCCGCCGCCAATCGCGCCGCCATCGAGCACAACGAAACCAAGCACCGATCCGGCAATCGCGCCGGCGGCGATGCACGCTATCTGGATGGGAGTGAGGGTGGGTCGGTTGGCCATGGCATTGCTCCCTTGGGCACGGGAGCAGCAGGCCAGCCCCGCCATGCTCCGGTATAGCCATGGTCATGGCCGGAACATGGCACTGCCGCCAATGCCATGGATGTGGTGGGCCCTTTGCGCCCTAACGCGCCGTCGGTGCTGCCGCCGCTGCGTTATCGGGCAGGCCGCCAAGCTGGCCAACCATCTTCTTGTAGGCATCGATATAAGCAAGCACGATGATCTGGCCGATCGCGGTATCCTGATAACCGCCGCCAGCCACGCCGCCGAATGTGCCGCTGAAGAAGCCGCCGCCACCCACGCCGAAGCTGACATCGCTTTTGCGGGCATAGCCTTCGGTGATGCCCATTTCCTCAGTGGTGCGCGCGTTGACCATCGAGAGAGTGACGTTGGCTTCGCCCTTCTTGACGTTGATCCCGCCCGCGATGGCGCCAATGCCTCGGCCGAACATGCCGCCGATGCCGCCCAGCACCGCACCGGCCCCGCCGCCGCCCGAATTGCGGTTGGCGCTGACGATATCAGGCTCAAGGAAATAGTCCGCGGTGCGCACCTGGGCGCGGCCGACGTTCGAACCGTCCTGCAGCTCGCCGTTGTCGGCCATGGCGCGCTCCATCGCGCGGCTTTGCATGGCGCGGCCGCGATTGACCATGGTGAAGCAACCCGAACGCTGAACGATGATCTTGAGGATCGCCTCCGGGCTGCCCAGGTTGTATTCGCGCCACCACTGGTTGTCCGGCTCGACGATCGCCAGCGCGCCGAGGTTGCGGTTGCACACCGGAATTTCCGATACGGCACGCTGCTGCGCCTGGCGGCCCGAAGAGCCGCGATCAGCGGCGAGCGCAGGAGCGCCGCCAAGCACGACCGCGCCGGCGGCGAGGGCGATAAGGGTCTTGCGCATTGGATTCTCCAAAGTTTCGTGAGGCTCTGGCGCACGGCCCACCGCCGCTGGCGCATGCCCGCAAAGTTCGCACCAATTCTAGCCTGCACAGCGCACAAGGCAATTGGCGAAATTCGACAGGAGCGAATATCGTGTTTCAGGCCGCCATGTTGTCAATCAACCGCGCCTTGCCGATGCGCGCGGCGACGAGCAGGCGAGCCGGGCCGGTGCCCCGCGAGGCCAGCGGTGCGAGGCTTTCGGCATCGCAGAGCTCGGCATAGTCTACCGAGGCAAAACCGGCGGCGAGCAAGGTGGAGTGCAATAGGGCAAGGCACTTCACCACCGGCTCTCCCGCACCTATGGCCGCAATCGCCGCGTGCATGGCAGCGGGCAGCGCGGCGGCCCGCACGCGTTCATCGGCGGTGAGATAAGCGTTGCGCGAGGACATCGCCAGGCCATCCGCCTCGCGCACCGTGGCCACGCCGAATATCGCGTCGCCATGGGGGCGCACGAGATCGAGATCGCGCGCCATACGGCGGATTACTGCTAGCTGCTGCCAGTCCTTTTCGCCGAACAGCGCAATATCGGGTCGGACTTGATTGAACAGCTTGCACACCACGGTGGCCACGCCATCGAAATGACCGGGCCGCGCTGCGCCGCACAACCGCTCGCTTATCCCGCTGACCGAGACATTGGTAGCATAGCCAGGCGGATACATCTCCTTGACCTCAGGCGCCCAGACGAGCGCCACGCCTTCGGCCTCTAGCATGGCAAGGTCGCGATCGCGGGGGCGCGGGTAAGCGGCAAGATCTTCGCCCGCGCCAAACTGAAGGGGGTTGACGAATATCGACACGGCAACGTGTGCGGCGCGGCGCCTGGCCTCGCGCACCAGCGTCAGGTGCCCTTCGTGCAACGCGCCCATCGTGGGCACCAGGGCCAGTGGTCCATCCTCCCGCAGGCGGCGAGTGGCATCGCGCAGTGGATCAAGCCTCTCGGCGATTTGCATGGCAGCGCTCCCTTCGGGTATGGTCGGTTGACCCGGGCGGCTGTGATGCCTAGCGCCGGAGCAGCGCCAGACCAACCCTCTTTCCAGAAAGCGATTCCCCCAAAGTGCCTGCGCATCGCATTGTCTTCGCCAACGAAAAAGGCGGCACCGGAAAATCGACCACGGCGGTGCATATCGCCATTGCGCTGGCCTCTCAGGGCGCGCGCGTAGCCGCGGTCGATCTCGACCCGCGCCAGCGCACACTGCATCGCTATCTTGAAAACCGCACCGAGACTGAAAAGCGCCGAAACATCTCGCTGCCAAGCGCGCGCTTTGCCGTGTTCGAGGGCGATTCGGTCGAAGCACTCGACGTGCTCACCGCCGAGCTTGCAGCAGAATCCGACTTCCTGATTTTTGACACGCCTGGCCGCGATGATCCTTTCGCACGGCATGTCGCCACCGGCGCCGACACGCTGGTCACCCCACTCAACGACAGCTTCGTCGATTTCGACCTGATCGGCCAGGTCGATGCCGAAACCTTCAAGATCCGCCGCCTGTCGTTCTATGCCGAGCTGATCTGGGAGGCACGCAAGAAGCGCGCGATGGCGACAATCACCGACAAGAAGCGCGAGATGGACTGGGTGGTGGTCCGCAACCGCACCCAGCATGTCGAGGCGCGCAACCAGAAGCGGCTCGAAGGTGCGCTGAACGAACTGTCGAAGCGCGTCGGCTTCCGCATCGCAAATGGCCTGTCCGAGCGCGTGATCTATCGCGAGCTGTTTCCTTCGGGACTGACTCTGCTCGACAAGGGCCACCTCGGAGAACTCGGCACCAGTCACCTCGTCGCCCGCCAGGAACTGCGCGCACTGCTCGTCGGGCTCAACCTGCCGAAAATCAGTGCGCCGCAGGCCGAACTGACACTGGTCGGTGCAGCGGCTGTCCAGCCATGACCAAGCTGCTTTGGCTGCTGGTGCTGGCTTGTGCCGCCTGCCGACTGATCACCGGGCGCTGGCCATGGCAGCTACTGGGCCGCAAGGTCAGCGCCGGGGCAGCCAGGGCGCGGGCGCTTCTGGGAGTTTCGGCCAATGCCAGACATGCCGACATCGTCGAAGCCCACCGCCGCCTGATCACGCTGGTCCACCCCGACCGGGGCGGGACCAACGAACAGGTTCACGAAGCCAATGCCGCCCGCGATCTGCTGCTGGCGGCCCTGCAGGAAAACAAATCGCAGAGATAGCCCCCTACCCATCGCCCGCCCGGCCTCCGTTTGCGCCCTGCGAAATCGAGATGGCGCCAATGACTGCGCAGCGACGCGGGAACCAAATGGCGCCAGATGCATTCAGGAAGACACCATGACCCACACATTCCACCCCACGACCCTTCGCGAATACGACATCCGCGGCATCATCGGCGAAACGCTGGGGGCAGACGACGCCCGCGCCATCGGCCGCGGCTTTGCCACCCTGCTGCGCCGCGCCATCGGCGATGCGCGCAAACCGCGCGTCGCGGTGGGTTATGACGGGCGGGTCAGCTCGACAATGTTGGAAGCCGCGCTGGTCGAAGGACTCAATGCCAGCGGCGCCGATGCGGTTTGCGTCGGCATGGGGCCGACACCGATGCTCTATTATGCCGAGGCTTCAGCCGAAGATATAGATGGCGGCATTCAGATAACCGGCAGCCACAATCCCGTAAACTACAATGGCTTCAAGCTGGTATTCCAGGGCGCGCCGTTTTTTGGCGCGGATATTCTCGAGCTTGGTCGGATGGCTGAACTCGGCGACTGGCTGAGCGGAGAGGGCAAGTCCGAGCGCCGTGAGGTCCTCGGCGCTTATGTGGCCCGGCTGATTGAGGGGCTGAAAGGAATCGATCCCGAAAAGCTTTCGAAGCTGCGCATTGGTTGGGACGCGGGCAACGGCGCCGCCGGCCCCGCGCTCGAACTGCTGACTGCGGGAATTCCTGGCGAGCATCATCTTCTCTTCACTGAAGTTGACGGCACGTTCCCGAACCACCATCCAGACCCGACCGAGGAAAAAAACCTTGCCGATCTGCGGGCATTGGTCGCGGAGAAGAACCTCGATTTCGGAGTGGCCTTCGATGGCGACGGCGACCGCATCGGTGCAGTCGATGGCCAGGGCCGGATCATCTGGGGTGACCAGCTGTTGATGATCTATGCCGAAGACCTGCTGCGCATGGTGCCCGGCGCCACGATTATCGCCGATGTGAAGGCCAGTCGCGCCTTGTTCGAGAAAGTCGCGCGGCTCGGTGGCAAGCCACTGATGTGGAAGACCGGCCACAGCCTGATTAAATCCAAAATGAAGGAAACTGGCGCGCCGCTGGCCGGCGAAATGAGTGGCCACGTGTTCTTCAAGCACCAGTACTACGGCTTTGACGACGCGCTTTATGCCGCGATCCGGCTGATTGCCGCCTCGGCGCGGCTGGGCAAAAGCGTCACAGAGCTGCGCGGCAAAATGCCCGCACTGGTCAACACGCCGGAAATGCGCTTCCAGGTCGATGAAGCGCGCAAGTTCGCGGTGATCGATGAAGTCGCCGCTCGCCTCTCCACCTCGGGCGCAGACGTCGATTCCACCGACGGCGTGCGAGTATCAACCGAAGACGGCTGGTGGCTGCTCCGCGCCTCGAACACCCAGGACGTGCTGGTTGCGCGCGCCGAGAGCAATGACCAGGCGGGGCTGGACCGGCTGCTAGCGCAGATCGACGCGCAGCTGGCGGCAAGCGGGCTCGAGCGAGGCGAACAGGCCGGCCGCTAGGATCCTCACCACACCAGCGGCAAAGCCGCCAGGCAGGCCACGGCGCTCGCGGCCAAGGCCAGCGCCGAGGCCCGTCCGCTGCGCCAGCCCGCAATACTCAGCGTAGTAGCGGCCTTGAAAAGCGTGTTGAGCACGATCGGTGGGACCAGCACCATTGCGGCGGTCGGAGGCGCGAGGCTGCCGCTTGGCAGGTTGCCCATGGTGATGATCGCGCTGTCGACATCGACCGAGCCAGACAGTGCCAGCACCAGCGCCAGGCCTGCATTGCCCGCGCGTTCCAGCACCCAGTGCGCAGCCAGGGTCATCGCCATGACCATCGCCATCAGCAGCAGCGCCGGGGCCATGGCGAAGGGGTTTCGCAGCTTGGTGGGCTTCGGCAACGCGCTGGCAGCAGGCCGGGTCCGGCGCAGGAACCAGCCTGCCGCTGCCAGGCTAACGGCGAATCCCGGCGCGGCGAGCAAAGCGAAGTGTTGCAGGGCAAATGGCGCGAGCACTGCTACCAGCACGGTCACCCGCGCGAACATCACTGCGGAAGCCAGAGCGATCCCGCAAGTGGCAAGCGCGTGGTCTTCGTCCGGATCTTTCAGCCGGATGGCGAGCCCGGCGGTGACTGCGGTCGATGAGACCATCGACCCTGCCGCCGCAGTGGCCAGCGTGCCGCGCGAAGGACCGACCAGCCGCGCCGCGATATAGCCAGCGAAGGA